>CAYWXQ010000059.1:0-13259 GCA_964462475.1 uncultured Rhodobacterales bacterium
GCAAGCTGACCGACCATAACGGCAAAGCGATTGATTTTCGCAATGTGGTGCTGATCATGACCAGTAACGCCGGTGCCGCGGAACAGGCGAAATCTGCCATCGGCTTTGGCGATACCAAGCGTGTGGGCGAAGACACCGCCGCGGTTGAGCGCACCTTTACGCCGGAATTTCGCAACCGGCTGGACGCGGTAATCAGCTTCAGCGCCCTGCCGCGCGAGATCATCTTGAAAGTAGTCGAGAAATTCGTGCTTCAGCTCGAGGCGCAATTGATGGACCGTAACGTTACCATCGAGCTAACCGAGGCGGCTGCCAGCTGGCTGTCGAAAAAAGGTTATGACGATAAAATGGGCGCGCGTCCGCTGGGCCGCACCATTCAGGAATACATCAAAAAACCGCTGGCCGAGGAACTGTTGTTTGGCAAGCTGGTCAAAGGTGGCTCGGTGCGGGTTGAGGTAAAAGATGGCAAAATCCATTTGGAAATTCTCGAGCCGGAAAAACTGCGCATATCAACCCCGCGCAAACCGCCGATGCTGACAACAGAGTAAGGCTGGCCAAGCAGCCCGCCGAGTCAAAGGCAAGTGCGGGGCTGTTCTGGCGTCGCGCCTCGTCGGCGAGCTGAAGTCGGGGCAAAAAAAGCCCCTTGGTTCAGCCCACCTCCTCGGCGCGGGTCGGGCAGGCCCGACCGGTGCTTACCGCTCGGTCAGCTTTAATTCGATGCGGCGGTTGGCGGCAAGGGCTTCGGGGCTGTCGCCCTCGGCGATGGGTTGGAATTCGCCAAAGCCGGCGGCTGACAGGTTTTCGGGGTTTAGTCCTTCAACATCAATCAGATAGCGCACCACCGATAGGGCGCGTTCTTGTGATAGCACCCAGTTGTCATCGGCGTTGCCGGTGCTGTCAGTATGGCCTTCAACCTGCAATATCCACTTGATTTCGGTCGGAATTTTGGTTGCCACGTCGCGCACAACTGCCGCCACATCTGCCATTTGTTTTTGCCCTTCATGGCCCAGAACCGACGAGCCGGGTTCAAATAATACCTCGGACGAAAACACAAACCGGTCGCCGACGATCTGCAATTCGTCGCGCGCGCCCAGCACCTTGCGCATCTGGCCAAAAAACTCCGAGCGGAAGGTGCCAAGATCGTTGACCTTGGCCTGTAGCCGCTCGGCTTCGGCGGCGAGCAGGGCGTTTTCGCGGGCTTCGGCGTCGGCGCGCGCGCTTTGCTCAGAGGCAACCCGGGCCAGCGCGGCGTTCAGATCGCGCCCGAGGCTCTCGATCTGGATTTTCGAGGCATTGTCGGCCTCGGCCGAGCTGTTAAGCAGCCCCTGAAGCTGGTTGAGCTGGTTACGCAAGGCAGCTGTTTGCTGGTTGAGCAGCGCGATTTGGCGCTGGGCATCGGCGGATTGGCCTTTTTCTGCGGCCAGCAGGCGCGCGGCCTCGTCAAGCGCGGCTTGCTGGTTGCTGATGATCTCGGTGTTTTGGGTGTCTTGGCCTGCAAGTTCGCGCTGGGCGGCGCGCAGGGCGGCGAGCTGGGTTAGGGTGTCTTCGGCGCGCTGGCGTTCGGCCTCTAGTGATAGCGTCATCGCGGTTAGCTCGGTATTGGCATTGGCAAGACGGGTGCGCAGGGCCTCGGCTGCGGCGGCCTCGGCAAGCTGGCCGCGCTCGGCGTCGTTAAGCGCGGCGGCGCGTTCGGCCAAGGCCAGTTCGGCGGCGGCGATCTGGTTGTCGCGTCCTGCCAGCAAGGCCTGTAAACGGGATTTTTCGGCGGCGGTTTGGGCGGCGGTGTTGTCGGCGGCGGTTTGGGCGTCTGACAGTTGTTGCAGCACCGCGATCCGCGCCATTTGCTCGGCGCTCAGGTCGTCGTCGAGCGCGCGTTTGGCCTCGGTCAGGGCGGTGATCCGGGCGCGCAGGGCGGCGGCTTCGGCCAAGCTGGCATCGCGGTTATCACCCAGCGCAAGGGTGGTGGTTTCAAGCGCGGATTGCGCGTTGGCCAAGGCTTGGCGCGCCGCGTCGCGCTCGCTGGTCAGGCGGGTGATTTCGGCGTTGCGGGTGCTGCTGGCGGTTTGGGCCGCACGCTTGGCGGCCTCGGCCAGAAACAGGGCCTGGGTGGCGCTATCTATCTGGTCTTGCATTGCCGAAATTTGCGTGGCGCGCTCGGCCTGACCGGTTTGAAGATCGGCAATCATCGCGCGCAGGGCCTCGGTGCGGGCGGCGGCCAGCCGGGCGGCCTCGGCTTGGGCATCGACCTCGTCGCGCGCGGTGGCCAGCGCCAGTTCGGCGGCGGCTTTGGCATCCATCTGCGTTAGCGCGGTGGATTGCGCATCGGCGACCAGCGTGCCCAGATCACGGTTTTGGCTGATCAGGGCGGCGATTTGTGTCTCGAAATCGGTGATTTTAAGGGCAGAGTCAGCCGCAGCCGCTTGTAAATCGTTACGTTGGCGGGTCAGGGTGGCGATAAGTGCCGACTGGGTGTTGCTCTGGTTTTGTGCCTCGGTCAGCGCGCTGCCAAGTTCGCCCAGCTGGCGGTCCAGCCCGCGGGCGCGGTTTTGCTCTAGCCCCAGCGCGTCGGCAAGCCCCGCCACCTGTTCGGCAAGGGCGCTAAGCTCGTTATCCTGATTGGTTATGGTATCGCTAAGCACGAATTGCACGATCATAAAGATCGACAGCACAAAAAACAGCACCAGCAGCAGTGCGGTCATCGCGTCAACGAAACCGGGCCAAATATTGGGGGGCTCGCGCCCGCTGCCGCGTCGACCCAGGGCCATTTAACCGCCCTTCGCGTTGGCCAGCGCCAAAATGCTTTGCGCCAGCGTCGCCAGATCGGCGCGCAAATCGCCAATGCTTTCCTGGCGGCCTGATGACATTTCCTCAAGCACGCGCAGCAGTTGCACGTCGATGTTGCGCAGGCGCGAGCGGGCCTCGCTGTCTAGCAGGCCGGCGCTGTCTTCGCGGTCGCGCAAAATGCGGGTCATTTCTGATTGGGAGGTGGCGATGCGCTCAAACACCTCGTCGTCAAAGGCGGCGCCGCCCGGCGCGCTTATTTTTTCGGTCATGGCGCTGATTGCCAATGATAGCTGGCCAAGCGAGGCGTCGGTGTTTTGCCGGGATTCCTCGCCGCGCAGGGTGACATCCTTCAGGGTTTCGATTTGCAGCGCGGTTTGCTCCATAAAGCCGTAAAGCGCCGACAGATCGTTGCCATGCCCACCACCGTCGCTATCGCCAACCAGACTAAGGGTGGTGATAGATGATAACCACTCCTCCAGCTCCATATAAAAGCGGTTCTGGCCGTGGCTGGCGAACAGCTCCAGCAAGCCCACCACCAGCGAACCGGCAAGGCCAAGCAGCGACGAGGCAAACGCCGTGCCCATGCCGCCAAGCTGGTTTTCCAGCCCGGTCATCAGGTTTTTGAACACCGATGCGGCCGATTGGCCCTCTTGCGGCGCAAGGCTTTTGATGGTGTCAACTACCGCCGGCACCGTGGTGGCCAGCCCGTAAAACGTGCCCAGCAGGCCCAGAAATATCAGCAAGCTGGCGATATAGCGGGTGATGTCGCGCAGTTCATCAAGCCGTGTGCCAACCGAATCCAGAATAGACCGGCTAGAGGTCGAGGTCAGCGATTTACGCGCGCGGCTGTCACGCAGCAGGGCCTCGAGCGTGGCTAATATACGCGGCGAGCGCACAAATTCGTGGCCCGGCCGGTCAAGCACAAAGCCCTTGATCCAGCGCACGGCCACCAACAGGGTCAGGATTTGCCAAAAACAGGCCATTACGCCGATGATAAACACGGTAATGATTACCCCGTTCAAATAGGGCGACACGATGAATATTCGCGACATCGAGGGAAAGGCGGCAATGGCCCCCACCAGCACCAGCCCCAAGATGATAAGCATAATAAAGGCTTGGCGTGTCGGGCGAGAAAATTCCGGCTCTCGCTTTGAATCAATAACGAGTTTCATGCGGCTAATGCGCTCCTGCAAAAAAACAATACCGGATACTACACCCGCCAACAGATTTTGCCAGCGAATAACGGCGGGTTTCACGAAAAACCCTTCAAATTCAGCTGTGAAGCCCCTATATGTAAGGGGATTTATATTAATATATGCAATTTTTGGAGCGATTATGAACGACTTGCTTGATATTCTGGGCACCACCGGTGCCCCCGCTATAGCCCTGCTGATCTTTGCCATTATCCTGATCTGGATGACGGTTAAAACCGTGCCGCAGGGCGAGGAATGGACGGTCGAGCGTTTTGGCCGCTACACCCGCACATTGCCCCCCGGGCTGCGGTTTTTGGTGCCGGTTGTTGATAAAGTCGGCGCCAAAATCAACATGATGGAAACGGTGCTTGATATCAACTCACAAGAGGTGATTACCAAAGACAACGCTATGGTCGTGGCCGATGCGATCGCATTTTATCAGGTGGTTGACGCGGCGCAGGCCGCCTACGAGGTTCGCGACCTGGAGCGCGCCTTGCGTAATTTATCCATGACCAATATCCGCTCGGTGATCGGCTCTATGGATCTGGATGAAAGCCTGTCAAACCGCGACACCATCAACGCTCGCCTGTTGGGGGTAATCGACGATGCCTCGCACAGTTGGGGGGTCAAGGTCACGCGGGTCGAGATCAAGGATCTGGCCCCGCCAGCCGATATTAACGAGGCGATGGCGCGGCAAATGAAGGCCGAACGCACAAAGCGCGCCGATATTTTGCAGGCCGAGGGCCACAAACAGGCCGCAATTCTTAAGGCCGAGGGCGAACGCGAGGCGCAAATCCGCGAGGCCGAGGGCCGGCGCGAGGCGGCGTTTTTAGACGCCGAAGCGCGCGAGCGCTCGGCTGAAGCAGAGGCCAAAGCCACCGAGATGGTGTCAAAAGCCATTGCCGAGGGTGATATTCAGGCGATCAACTATTTTGTCGCCAATAAATACACCGAAGCCCTGCGCGATATCGCCGCCGCGCCCAATTCCAAAACCGTGATGATCCCGCTAGAGGCCAGCGGGTTGCTTGGCTCTATCGCCGGGATAGCCGATATTGCCAAGGCGGTCACCGGAAAGGATAAATAGATGGTCGATTTTTTGGCATGGGTTGGCGCGGCTAGCCCATGGCTGTGGCTGGCGCTGGGGATCGTGCTGATCGCGCTCGAAATTCTGGCGCCCTCGTTTGTGCTGATATGGCCCGGCTTGGCGGCGATGGCGATGGCCCTGTTAACATGGCTGCTGCCGGGGCTTTCTGGCGCGGCTTTGGTGGCAATTTTTGCCGCGCTGTCGATTGTATTTTTGTTTGGCGGGCGGGCGCTGATGTCGCGGGTTGATCAGGCAGAGCCGCAATCAGTGCTGAATGCGCGCGGGCAAAACATGGTAGGCCGTGATGCCAAGGTGCTAAGCGTAAACGGCCCGCAAGGCAAGGTCGAGATCGACGGCGTGCAATGGCCCACAACCTGGGAAGAGGGCCCCGCCCCCGAGGCGGGCAGCTGGGTCAGCATTACCCAAAGCACCGGCGTTAGCCTGCGGGCACGGGTCAAGAAAACTTAATTTGAATATTTGGCGGATTTGTGCTAATACACACAGGTAAAGTAACTGGTTTAGTGGTGTATTATGCTTAAGTATGTGGTTTTTTATGCTTTTAGCGTGTTTTTTGCGGCTGTTGGCGGCGCTAGCGCCGCCGCTGATTGCGACCGATACACGGTGATGCGCGGTGACACGCTGCGTCTGATCGCCGAGCGTTATTACGGCACGCGCGATCTTTCGCCGATCATTTATCAAGCCAATATGACGGTTGTGGGCGAAAACCCCAATGTCATTGAAATCGGCATGAATTTGGTGATCCCTTGCCGTGACGGTATTAAAATGCCGATGCCGGGGGCCTTTTTGGCGTTGGCCGCCCCGCCCCCCCCTGCGGCCGGCGCCGCCGCCCCGCGCTTTCTGGCCAAGACCGGTGCCACCCCGTTTATGAACCAGGACGGCAGCGGTATTATTCCCGATATTCTGGGTGCGGCGCTGCGCAAGGGTGGTTACCGGGCAGATCTCGGGCTTGAGCGCATCGGCAGCAGCGGCGATATATTGCGGGTTTCGGGGCGCGATTCCGGGGCGCTGCTGTCGTTTCCGTGGATCAAGCCGGAATGTGACAAGCCCGATACGCTGACCGCGCAGTCGCGTAACCTGTGCCAGAACTTTGTGTTCTCGGACCCTTTGTATGAAATCACCCTCGGGCTGTTTACCAGCAGCGACAATGCGCTGGCCAGTGCCGATGCCGCCGCCGAATTTGCCGGCAAAAGCTTTTGTATTCCGCAATTTCATACCGACGATCTGCTGCGCCGCACCGGGATCAGCGATTTGCGCGGTGCGCTGACATTTGCGCCGAATTTCGAGAACTGTATCGACGGGGTACTCGATGGCACGTTTGATGTGGTGGTCGCTGATTATCAAAGCTTCAAAACCTACTACAAAGCCGAGCCCGCGGTTATCACCGATATCCCGGCCTTTGCGCGCCAAACCACCCTGCACGCGGTGGCATACGCCCAAAACCGCGAGGCGCTGGATGCGCTGGAACTTGCCAATGCCGGTCTGGGGCAGATCATGGCATCGGGTGAGTGGTTCAGCATTGTCAAGCAGCACCTGTCGCCGCGCACCAACTAGGACTGAACACCTAGTAGCGCAGCTTTGCCAGCAGGCCAAAATGGTCGCTGGGCCAAATATTGGCGACGGGGGCGTTGCCGATAACCTCGATTTCGGTAAAATGCCCGCGCCCGCGTGCTTTGGGGTGTCCCGCGAAAATATAGTCTATCCGGCGGTCTGGCTCGAACTCGGCGGCAACAAAGGGGTTTTTGTTATCCCAGGTAATGCCGGGGCCAGCGCCCGCCACCCCCCAGCCATCATGCATCGCCAGACCTTTGGTTGCGGTGGTGGTCTGGCCGGTGATCATCCGGATCTCCTCACTGATCGGTTCGGCGTTAAAATCGCCACACAACAGCGGCGGCATTTTACCGGTGCTGTTGGCTTGCACAAATTCGGCGACCTCGCGCACCTGCTGCTGGCGAATGTGGCTTTGCTCGTAGCGCCAGTTTAGATGGGTGCAAAAAAACGCAATATCGCCACGCGGGCCGGCGATTTGGGCAAAAAGCGCGTTGCGGGTCTCACCGGTTTCGGCGCCCGACAGGGTGATGGTGTCGGTTTTATTGATCGGCCAGCGCGACAGAATGGCATTGCCAAACCCGACCCCGTTCATGGTCATCGACGCCGCGTGGTGGTAATTGTAGCCAAGCATATCAGCCAGATTTTTGGCATAGCTTTCGTCGGCATCGCCCCAGATCTCTTGCAGCGCGATCAGGTCGGGGTTGTGGGTTTGTATCGTGGTCTCGATGGCGGCGGCGCGGGTGGCCCAGGGGCCGAATTGCCACCAGATGTTCCAGCTCATCACGCTCAGGCGGGTTTCGATCGGGTCGGTATTGCCCATGGTTGTCTCCTAAAAATTGTCTTTGGCCGTGCGGATGCGGGTAAACGTGGCCACATCGGCGGCGCGCAAAAACGGGTTGGTTGCCAGCTCTAGCGATAACAGCGAAGGCACTGTCGGGATGTTGGCAGCGCGCAGGCGTTCAATGTCGGCAAGGCGGGCGTTCAGGGCCGGGCTATCAGGCGTGATGCTTTGGGCGAATTTGGCGTTGGCAAGGGTGTATTCATGGCCCGAATAAACCATGGTATCGGGGGGCAGGGCGGCCAGCTTTTGCAGGCTGCTATGCATCATCGCCATGTCGCCCTCAAACACCCGCCCGCAGCCCATGGCGAACAGGCTGTCACCGGTGAACACCGCGCCGTCGAACGCATAGGCGATGTGGTTGATCGTGTGGCCGGACACATCGATAACCGTGCCTTTCAGGCTGCCAACCTGCACGGTATCGCCCTCGGCCAGGGCAATATCGAGCGCCGGCAAGCGGGCGGCGTCTGCGGCGGCGCCAACAATTTTGGGGCTGGTCCGGGCCAGCAATGCGGGCAGGCCCTCGACATGGTCCCAATGGTGGTGGGTGAGCAGCACCATATCAAGCGTCCAGCCCCTGGCATCGAGCGCGGCGAGCACCGGCGCGGCCTCGGGGGCGTCGATCAGGGCGGTGGTGTTGGTTTTGTTGTCGTGCAACAGGAAGGCGTAGTTGTCAGCAAGGCAGGGAATAGTGAGGATTTCATGGGTCATGTCAGGCCTTTCATTTTGGGGCAAGACTGGCCGAAACTGCGAGGCATTGCAATGGGTTTTGCGTGTTGTTCAGCCCGTGGAGCCCTCGCTTTAAGCAGCGTTGCTGGCGCAACACCGCTTAAAGCGTTGGGCGGTGGCCTCGGCTTCGCCTCGGTGGCGGCGCGTTTGCTGTGGTGCATGTGGAGGGGGCGTGCCCGCGCCGCGCGGTCAGGGTAGCGCAAGCGGTGGCGTGCCGGGTGGTGATCGGCGCTACGGGTTCAGCGCGGCGCGGGCGCTACATTGGCCACAAACGCAGCGGCTACCGCGCCGCCACCGCCCAAACGTAAGGGGGGCTTTGCGCAGCAAAGGCACGCGTTACGGCGGGCACCCTGTGTTGCCGCCAGCCTTTGGTTGCGCGTTGGCTGCCGGCGGGATAGGCTTTGGGCAGTTCAAAGGACAGGCGATGCATCTTGACGTTATAGATTTGCGGAATTTCTACTATCGCACCAAGCTCGGGCGCTCGGCGCAGCGCGGTTTGCAGGGGGCGTTGCGCCGCATGTGGCCCGATGTAAAGGGTATGGATGTGGCTGGTTTCGGTTTTGCGGTGCCGATGCTGCGCCCCTTTTTGGGAGAGGCCCAGCGGGTGTTGGGCCTGATGCCCGGGCAGCAGGGGGTGATGCACTGGCCACCCGGCGGGGCCAACCTGACGGCGCTGGTCGAGGAAACCTCGTGGCCGGTCGCCGCTGGCAGTCTTGACCGGTTGGTGGTGGCCCATGGGCTGGAAACCTGCGAGCAGCCCGACGCCTTGTTGGCCGAAATCTGGCGGGTGCTGGCCCCGGGGGGCAAGGCGGTGTTTATTGTGCCCAACCGGTCGGGAATTTGGGCGCGCTCGGATGGCACGCCTTTTGGCTTTGGCCGGCCATATTCGGTGCGCCAGCTAGAGGGCTATTTGCGCCTGCACCGGTTTCAGGCCGAGCGCCATGTGATGGCGCTTTATGCCCCCCCGAGCCAGCGGCGGTTTTGGTTGAAGTCCGCGCCCTTTTGGGAGAAATGGGGGCCAAGAATGGGGGGGCGGCTTGGGGCCGGCGCGATATTGCTTGAGGTGACCAAGCAGGTTTATGCGCTGCCCAAAGGCGGGCTGCGCGAAGCGGTGCGCGCGCCGGTCGGGATATGGCAGGGGCTGGGGCGGCCAAAACCCGCCGCGCGGCGTTAATGCCCGCCCCCGCACTGCTTTCAGGTGGTCATGTCAATGCCGGTGATATCGGCTTTTTCAACCAATGTCGCCACGAATGCGTTGGCGGCTTTGGCCCAGTTGGCCTTTTCCAGCATCTCGCTGATTTGCGGTTTTACCCGTTCATAGGGCAGCACGTCGCCCACCACCTTGGCGTCCATCCGCAAGATATGCACGCCGTAGCGGGTGGCCAGGGGTTCTGGCATGATCTCGCCCTGGTTCATGGCGTCCATTGCCGCTTCGAATTCCGGCACCGTATCGCCGCTGACAAGCTGGCCCAGATGGCCACCTGCTTCGCGCGACGGGCAATCCGATATTTCTTGCGCGAGGCTGGCAAAGGCCTGTGGTTGTGCCGCCAGGGTGGCAAGCGCGGCGCTGGCCTTTTTAACCGCTTCTTCGCGGGCGTCCTCGTTCTGGACATCGGCGGCAAACAGGATATGCGCGGGCTCGTAAAGCGTGGGGGCCCTAAACGCGTCGGGGCGGGCTTTGTAAAGCGCGGCCATGGCCGCTTCGGTCGGGGTTTCGGGAATCACACCGGCCTCGAGCAGCGCCCGGATCAGGGCCTCGTCATTGGTTTCTGTTTTGCCGGGTGCCAGCTCTTTTGGCGCGGGGGCAAGCCCCCATTCTTGCGCGGCCAGTAGCAATAATTCGCGGATGACCAGCGCGCGGGCGGCGCTTTTCCAGGCCCAGCCCGGTTTGCTTTTTGGGGCGTTGTGGTTTTGCGCCTCTGCCGCGATATCGGCGGCAGAGATGGCGGTTCCGTTTACCGAAATATCGGGGAATAGCGGTTTTGCGACACTCATTTCGAGCCTCCTTTACGCGAACGCACAATCTGGTAGCCCTTGCGAAACGGGGTGACATAGCGCATCGGCACCGACAGCATGTGCACCAGCCGGGTGAACGGGAACAGCAAAAAGATCGTTAGCCCCAACAGGATATGCGCCTTAAAGATCAGCGAGGCATCCGCGACATAGCTGGCGGCGTTGCCGTTAAAGTAAAAGATCCCTTGTGCCCAGCTCATGAACTTAACCATTTCGCTGCCGTCGAGGTGTTGGATTGATACGAATATGGTGAAAATACCAAGCACCAGTTGCACCAGCAGCAGCACCAGAATGCCGATATCGGCAAAGCTCGAGTTTTTGCGAATACGCGCATCCCCCAGCCGCCGCACCAGCAGCATGGTGCCGCCAACCAGCGCCATGATACCGGCAACACCGCCGGCCACAACTGCCAATATTTGCTTGAACTCACTGCTGATCCCGAAAAAGTGGAACACGCTTAGCGGGGTTAGCAGCCCGATCAGGTGGCCAAAGAATATAACCAGCACCCCGACATGGAACAACACCGAGCCGACGATCAGCGATTTGCGCCGCAATAGCTGGCTAGAGGATGATTTCCAGGTAAACGGGTCGCGCTCATAGCGGGCGATCGAGCCGATGAAAAGCACGGTTAGGGCGATATAGGGGTAAACACCAAACAGAATCTGGTTCATTTTCTGTCTCCTTATTCTGCCGCTGCGGGCGTTGTAGCGAGGGGGTTACTGGTGGGTTTGTTGCGGGTGGGTTTGTTTCGGGGGGTATCCATTTGCGCAAGCATGTCGCGCACCTGCGGACAACCGGCATTGGGGTCTGGGGCAAAGGTTACTTCGCTTTCTTCCCAAACTTCGTCCAGCGCTTCAAGGTCGGTGGGGTCGTCGTCTTTAACCGCCAACAGTTCCGCCAGCGCTTTCTGGTTGGCCGTGGTGCCCGAAATATGCACCAGTGCGGCGAAAACCGGTGCATAGCCGCTTTCACGCCGGGTCAGGCGCACCGCGATGCCCTCCAGAATATGGGCGGCATCGGCCAGCACTTCGCGGGCTTCCTCGATCGGGCGCATGGCCAGAAATTCGAGCAATACCGGCAGGTGGTCGGGCAGCTCTGTGGTTTCGGGCTCAAACCCCGCCGCGCGGTAGTTTTCAACCAAGTCCACCATCGCGCCGCCACGGTCACGGCTTTCGCCGTGCACATGCTCGAACAGGTTCAGGCTAAGGGTGCGCGAGCGGTCAAACAGCGCGACATAGGTTTCTTGCAGATCATAAATATCACTGCTTGAAATCGTGTCGATCAGCTTGCCCAGCTCGGCAATGGTTGTGGCCGGCAGCAGGTCACCCTGCTGCAAGGCCGATTTCAGCTCGGGACCGGCGACCTGCAATTCGGCCGTTGGGTAGCTTAGCAGCGCCGATATGGCTTTTAGCGGCATATGCATCAGAACACCTCCCGTGCGGCGGCGGGCATGGGCGGAATGCTAAAGCCCTTGTCCTTTTTACCGCCCCCGAACATCGAGCCTTTGGAAATACCGGTCGAGCAGCCATTGCCATCGGTAAAGCCGCAACCGGTGCGGATATCCATGCCGTCCTCAACCGTTTCGCGGTGGGTGGTTGGCACCACAAACCGGTCTTCATAGTTGGCGATGGCCATGATTTTATACATGTCCTCGATCAGGTTCACATCAAGGCCGACACGCTCGGCAATGCCGGCATCGATCACCCCGTCAACGGTTTTGCTGCGCATATAGGCGCGCATCGCCAACATGCGTTCAAGCGCGGTTACAATCGGGGCCTCGTCACCCGCTGTCAGCATATTGGCAAGGTAGCGCACCGGAATGCGCAGCGATTTCACATCGGGCATATCGCGGTCAATGCCGATCGCGCCGGCCTCGGCGGCGTTCTGGATCGGGCTAAGCGGCGGGATATACCAGACCATCGGCAAGGTGCGGTATTCAGGGTGCAGCGGAAAGGCGATCTTCCAATCCATGGCCATTTTCCAGACCGGCGAGTTTTGCGCCGCATTCACCCATTCTTGTGGCACACCGTCGGCCAGCGCCTGAGCTTGCACGGCGGGGTCGTTGGGGTCCATAAACACATCGAGCTGGGCCTGATACAGATCTTTTTCATTGGCGGTATTGGCCATTTCCTCGATCCGGTCGGCGTCATACAAAATCACGCCAAGGTAGCGAATGCGCCCGACGCAGGTTTCGGAACACACCGTTGGCAGGCCGCTTTCAATGCGCGGATAGCAGAATGTGCATTTTTCCGATTTGCCGCTCTCCCAGTTATAGTAAACCTTTTTATAGGGGCAGCCCGAGACACACATGCGCCAGCCGCGGCAGGTTTCCTGATCGATCAGCACAATGCCGTCTTCCTCGCGCTTGTAGATCGCGCCGGATGGGCAAGAGGCCACGCAGGTCGGGTTCAGGCAGTGCTCGCAGAGGCGGGGCAAATACATCATGAATGTATTTTCGTATTCGCCGTAGATCTCCTTTTGGATGCCTTCAAAGTTGTAATCCTTTGAGCGCTTTTCAAACTCGCCGCCCAGGATTTCCTCCCAGTTCGGGCCGCCGACGATCTTTTCCATGCGCTCGCCGGTAATCACCGAGCGCGGGCGCGCGGTCGGAAAGGCGGGCATGTCGGGCGCCGATTTCAGGTGGTCGTAATCAAAGGTGAACGGCTCGTAATAGTCGTCGATCTCGGGCAGGTTGGGGTTGCCGAAAATCTTGGCCAGTATCCGCCATTTGCCGCCCTGTTTGGGCTGGAGCGTGCCTTTTTTGGTGCGCTCCCAGCCGCCATTCCACTTGGCCTGGTTTTCCCAGTCTTTGGGGTAGCCAATGCCGGGCTTGGTTTCGACGTTGTTAAACCATGCATATTCAACGCCTTCGCGACTGGTCCAGACGTTTTTGCAGGTCACCGAGCAGGTGTGGCACCCGATACATTTATCAAGGTTCAACACCATGCCTATTTGTGCGCGGATCTTCATTCTGCGGCCTCCTTATTGCCAAGCGGCGTGTCGAGCCAGTCGACCTTGTTCATTTTGCGGACAATCACAAATTCGTCGCGGT
>CAYWXQ010000060.1:0-11218 GCA_964462475.1 uncultured Rhodobacterales bacterium
TTGCGGCGCGCCGATGCAATATTCAACCACTTCAAGCCCGCGCACCACATCGCCCTTGGCGTCGGGCAGGGTTTTGCCGTGCTCTTTTGAAAGCGCCTCGGCCAGTTTATCCATATCGCGGTGCAGCAGATCGACCATTTTCATCATCACGCGGGCGCGGCGCTGCGGGTTCATTGCGGCCCATGCCGGTTGGGCGGCGGCGGCAAATTGCACCGCTTTGTCCATCTCGGCGGCTGAAGCCAGCGGCACTTTGGCGATCACATCACCGGTGGCCGGGTTGAAGACATCGGCAAAGCGGCCGGATGTGCCCGCCACATGCTCGCCATTCAAATAGTGCTTGATCTCGTGCATCAGATTTCCTCCGTTAATTTCGCGCATAGCTTACATCTGTGTATGCCGAAAGGGAAAGCGGAAACTATGACCAGATGGTCAGTTTTACTATATCCAGAGCGATAGGCGAATTAAGGCCAGTGACGGGCGGCAAAAACTTGACAGAAATTGCCACCGGTTGCACAGTGAAATTGTAGTGAATATGCAATCGCGAAAAGGGAGAAGCCAGATGAAGGTAAGCCAGCTGTTGAAAACCAAGCCGGTAAACGGTGTTTTAACCATAAAACCCGGCGATACCATCTCGAAAGCCGCCGAGATGCTGTCAGAGCACCGGATCGGGGCGCTGATCGTATCTGAAGACGGGGCGCAGATTGACGGCATCCTTTCCGAGCGCGACATCGTGCGCGAGATCGGCAAAAACGGGGTTGGCTGCATGAGCAACTGCACCCGCGATCTAATGACCAGCACCGTGGTTGCCTGCTCGCCCGAGGACAGTGTGGTGTCGCTGATGAGCAAAATGAGCAACGGCCGGTTTCGCCATATGCCGGTGGTTGAAAACGCGGCACTGGTTGGTGTGGTGTCGATCGGCGATGTGGTAAAGGCGCGGATAGAGCTGATTGAGCGCGAAAACGCCGCACTTACCGATATGCTGCACGGGAAAGTTTGAAATATAACATATTTATGATTGACCCGTGCCGTGTTTATGCGCAACTGTTCGCAGGTGCAGCATTCAGGGGAGAGCGATATGCGCGTAGGGTTGTATCCCGGAACATTTGATCCGGTCACAGTGGGGCATCTTGATATCATACGCCGCGCTTGTTCGCTGGTTGATAAACTGGTGATCGGGGTGGCGATCAACCGCGACAAAGGCCCGCTTTTTAGCCTTGAGGAGCGGGTGGCGATGATCGAGGCCGAATGTGCCGCGATTTCAGCCCGATGCGGGGTTGAAATTATTGCCCACCCGTTTGAAAACCTGCTGATCCATTGTGCCGAAGAGGTCGGGGCGGGGGTTATTATTCGCGGCCTGCGCGCGGTGGCGGATTTTGAGTATGAATACCAGATGGTGGGCATGAACCGCGCCATGAACGACCAGATCGAAACCGTATTTTTAATGGCCGAGGCCCAGCATCAGGCGATCGCCTCAAAACTGGTAAAAGAAATTGCGCGACTTGGGGGGGATGTTGCCAAATTTGTGACCCCACAGGTAGAGTCGGCCTTGAAGGCCAAGCTTGCTCAGGGGTGATCGCCCGCAATATGCCGGCACGCTTGCGTTGCTCGGCGTTGCCGCAACCCACACTGTCCGGTCCGGGTTACGGCGCGCTGAAAAGGGATCTATAAGCCCATATACAACGGAAATATGCGAGAGTTGAAAAGCCGCTCTTTCGGTTTCGGACCGAATGAAAACGAGGCGTTGATGCTATAAACGTTAAGCCCGGCGCTGGTGAGATAGGTTGCACCGATGGATAGCGGGATGCCCGGAAGCGTATAGCTGGCCCCGAGATTATAGATGCTGGCGCTGCCTCCGCCACTCATTAATATCAATGTTCCCGCGTTCAGCTCGATTGCGGGGGTAAGCGCGTAATAGGCGTCTATATCGGCGCTCCAGTAATTACTTGTAGCGGTGCTGATGGCGAAAACTCCAATTGCGGCCTCCACATCCAGCGCCCCGAAACTGGCGATCCCTTCGGCGCCGGCGCTGAAAATAGAGCCAGAACCAGAAATGGAAAACGCGTTGGCACCGGCATAGCCCCCGATTTTGCTGCCACTGGCCAGCTGTTTGTAAAGATGAATGCCGGTTGAGTATTCCTGAATTGAGCTGATGCTATCGCCGATAGATAGGGCCGATGCATCAAACTGCAAGCCCATCTGCCCGAGGCTATAGGCACCGCGCCCACCCAAAATAAAGGTGGATACACCCGGCGAGCCTTCGTAGCCGTAATAGTTGAAGTCGATTTTTCCGGTCTCAAAGGACATTTGGGCGTTTGCAGTGCCGGCCGCAATGGTCAGGATTACTGCGGAAACAAGTGCGTATTTCACAACTTTACCTCGCAATTTTGATTAAAATCACAAAAACGTTATCACTTTCTTAACGGAATTGAAAGAGAATATTTGGCGCAAAAAAACCCTATTTGTCAGATTACAGGCTTCGACCCTGAATTTGAACCAGAATCGCCGCCAAACGCATTTTGCGGCTATTCTGGCGTCGGCACCGCACGGCAAAACTGAATCCGCCAATAGGCAGTGGCCTATTGGCCGGGCTTGTGCGGGTTGATTTGCGGCAGATGAATCGCCGCCACCTGCCGCGAGATCGGCGCGCTGTCCAGCGGGTGGGGCGGGGTTTCGGGGGGCATCGCATTGAGCGGCTGCCAACCGCCATCGCGATAGGTTTCAAGCGGCTGGAACTTTGATTTATAGCCCATCTTGGGGCTGCCCTGCACCCAATAACCAAGGTAAACATAGGGCAGGCCGGATTCTTGCGCCAACCGGATATGGTCCAGTATCATGTAGGTGCCGATGCTGTCTTTGGCCAGATCGGGCTCGAAAAACGAGTAAACCATCGACAGCCCGTCTTCCAGAATATCGCTTAAACACACCGCCACCGGCACCGATTTACCATCGCGATAGGTCGAATATTCGATCAGTCGGGTGTTTACCGGTGTTTCTTCGACCATCGCCGAAAATTCAACCTCGTCCATGCCGGCCATACCGCCATCGGCGTGGCGCGAATGCAGGTAACGGTTGAAAAGCTGAAAATGCACATCCCGCGCCCAGGGGGTTTTAAGGCTGCGCTGCAAATGACTGTTGCGCTTCAACACCCGTTTTTGCGAGCGACTGGGCGAAAACCCGTTAACCTTGACCCGCGCTGATTGGCAGGCGTTGCAATCGGGGCAAGACGGGCGATATATCACGTTTTGCGAGCGCCTGAACCCTTGATGCGACAGCGAGTTATTTAGCGCCACCCCGTCCTCCTCATAAAGCGTGGTAAACAGCTTGCGCTCCTGCTTGTCGCCCAGATAGGGGCAGGGCTGGGGGGCGGTTACATAAAACTGAGGGTGCTTTAGCAGGCTGTGGCGCATAATATATATCTCTTGGCTTGGGGTAGCCTAGCAAGAGCGTGCGGCATTGGGCAACAGCAAAGTTCAACAATGCCTAATACTGCCCTGCGACGGGTTGGCCGCAGGGCAGGGGCAGGCGGGTTTAGGCCGGGTTGGGGGTTGCGCCAAAGCCCGGGTCGCGCGGTGCGGCCGAGGGTTCATCCGGCGCGTCAAAACCACGGGATTCGCGATTGTCCATGAACTGGTCAAACTCGGCCTTGTCCTTGGCGGCGCGCAGATTGCCCATGAATTTGCGAAAGGCGGTTTGCTCGTCTTCCAGCCGTTTCAGGGTTTCGTTGCGATAGCTGTCAAAAGCCCCGTTGCCGCTGGTGGCGAAGCCACGGCCATAGTTACGCCAGTTTTTCTTGCATTTGCCCATACGTCCGGTTCCTATCGCATAAAAGAGGATCACCAGCCCCAGCGGGCCGGCAAATATAAAGCCAAGGATCATTGCCGCGATCCAGCCCTTGGTGCCAAAACTGTCAACCCAGTCACGGGCCTGTTTGAGGATATCTAGCGCTGTGTCCATCTTGCGTCCTTTCATGTTAATGTTACTCACATTTACATAGATAAGGATAAAAACCGTAAGGTCAAGCCGCCGCCACAAAAAACCTACTCGGAAATAATACCCAGCCCGCGCAAATAGATGCCGGTGCCGCTTTCCAGCAGGTCCTCGGGCGAGAACGGGGCGCGCCCGCCCGGGGTGCCGCGGGCAAAAAGCTCGACCACGCCGTGGGACATTGCCCAAATGTGGTGGCTGACCATCACCGCAGGCGGGCGTTTGTCGGCGGGCAGGTGCGCCATCAGGGTTTCGGCGGCGCGGGTCATTACCGACATCGCGCGTTCCGAGGCCAGCGAAAGCTCGGTGTCGCCGCTAAGCGAAACGCCGCTTTCGAACATCGCGATATAATAGCCGGGGTGGCGTTTGGCAAAGGCCAGATAGGCGCGCCCGACTTTTGAAAACGCGCTAAGCGGCGTGGGTTTACCGCTATCATAGGCGTGTTCCAGCAGGTCGCCAAACAGCAAATAACCTTGCCGCGCGACCTCGCTTAGCAGCTCGTCGCGGCCCTTGAAATGGCGATAGGGCGCGGCGGCCGACACCCCGGCTTGCCGCGCGGCCTCGGCCAGTGTAAAACCATGCGGGCCGCGCTCGGTGATCAGGCCAAGCGTGGCCTCTACCAGCGCCTGGCGCAGGTTGCCGTGGTGGTATGGTTTGCGCGCCTCGCTCACGAACCGGCCTCTAGGCCCATCAGCGACGGGCTGCCGCAAATGCTTTTATCAACCGCCATCAGCGAGGTTTCGTCTTTTTCGGTATAGTCAAAATGCGACAACAACAGCTTGATCGCCGCCAGCCGCGCGCGGCGTTTATCATCGGCGCGGATCACATGCCACGGCGCGGCATCGGTGTGGCTTTGGGCGAATGTCTCGGAAATCGCGGTTGAATAGGCATCCCATTTATAAAGCCCCTGCACGTCGACATTCGACAGCTTCCAGTGCTTTAACCGGTCGCTTTCGCGGCTTAAAAACCGCCGCAACTGCTCGCTGCGGCCCACGGTCAGCCAGATTTTGATCAGGGTGATGCCGTCATTTACCAGCATTTCCTCGAACTTCGGCACTTGGCGAAAAAACCGCGTGCGCTGATCATCGCCGACCCAGCCAAACACCTTTTCAACCACGCCACGGTTATACCAGCTGCGGTCAAAAAACACGATTTCGCCGGCGGCGGGCAGGTGGCAGATATAGCGCTGGAAATACCACTCGGAACGCTCGGTATCCGAGGGTTTAGACAGCGCCACCACCCGCGCCCCGCGTGGATTAAGGTTTTCGCGCAAGCGTTTTATGGCGCCCCCTTTGCCGGCGGCGTCGCGGCCCTCGAACACCACGGCGATACGTTGGCCAGTTTCCTTGGCCCATGCTTGCAGTTTGACCAGCTCTATTTGCAACGCATCAAATTCAACCAGATAAGCCTTGTTTTTCATTGCCTTGCGGTAGGGGTAGCTTGGATTTAGCACATCTTTTTTACCCGCAATCCGCAGGCGCTCGCGAATTTCGGCAGGGGCATCCTGCTCAAAAAACCGGCTGATCGCGCCGTCAAAGGGCTTTTTCATTCTCGCCTCCTGTTTCGGGCTATTTTGAATCACCTTCGAGGATCTTGTCGAGGTCTATATTGGTGGTCTGGTATATTTCGTTGATCCAGTTGCCGTAAAGCAGGTGGGCGTGGCTGCGCCAGCGGTTCTCGGGCGGCTGGCTTGGGTCGTCGCCGGGAAAGTAATCGCGCGGCACATCAATTGCCGCGCCCTTGGCAATATCGCGCATATATTCCTGCGCCAGCGTGTCGCTGTCATATTCAAGATGGTTGAAGATATAGAGCGCGCGGTGTGCTTTATCTTCAATCAGGCAGGGGCCGACCTCGTCTGAATGCATCAAAATATCCAGCCCCTCGGGCAGGTCTTCGGCGCGCACCTCGGTCCAGCGGCTGACCGGCACGGTAAAATCATCGGAAAACCCGCGCAGATAGTGCGAGGCAGGGGTGAGGTTTTTATGCCGGTAGCAGCCAAAATGCTTGGCCGGCAGCATGTGTTTGGGCACCCCGTGGTGGTGGTAAATCAGCGCCATGCCGCCCCAGCACACGCCAAAGGTCGACAGCACGTTGGTTTGGGTCCAGTCCATCACCTCTTTCATCTCGTCCCAATACGAGACCTGCTCAAACGGCAGATGCTCGATCGGGGCGCCGGTGATGATCAGCCCGTCGAATTTACGGTGCTTGATATCCTGAAACGACTGGTAAAAAGACGCCATATGCGCCGCCGAGGCGTTTTTGGCGCGGTGTTCCGACATGCGGATCAGCGTCAGCTCTATCTGGATCGGGCTGGCACCGATCAGGCGGGCAAACTGGGTTTCAGTCTGTTCTTTTAACGGCATCAGGTTGAGCAGGCCGATTTGCAGCGGCCTGATTTCTTGGCGGTTGGCGGTGCGCTCGTCCATCACGTTTACGCCTTCATGGCGCAAAATATCATAGGCGGGCAGGCTAGAGGGGATGCGGATGGGCATTTATTTATTCCGGTCTATGGCGCGGCCGATCAGGGCGCTGAAATCTTGCGGGTCGCGAATATCGCGCAGCTCAATCGCGGCCACGGTGATGCCCCAGTTTTTGGCAATGGCGGCGTAGCGTGGCAGGCGGCTTTCCAGCAGCTCGCCATAGCCCCAGCGGATAAAATCGTCGGGGTCTACCGCGTCGGGTTTTACGCCGCGCAGGTTCAGGTATTCATCCCACTTTGCCAGCAGAAAACCCTCACGGTAATACATTGGTTTGGGGGCGGCATCAAAACGGGTTTTGAGCTCGGCCGTGTGGCCGGCATTGCCCTTTATCCACACCGGCAGCGCGGCAGCACTTAGCGCATTTAGCACCGGGTCTTCGGGGTTGGTGCCATCCACAACCTCGCAAATAGAGCCGGAAGTATCGCAGACAAAATGCTGGTAGCCATAGATATCAAGCGCCTTATGGGCAAAATGAGCGGTGTCATGCAGTGCGGTCTGCTCGGCCAACCGGTGCTGGCGTTGGCGTTGCAGATAGGTGTCAAACTCGATGCCTCCCTTGGCGGTATTGCCGGGTTTGCCCAGATAGCTGGAAAGCGGCGACAGGTTTTCAAACGTGATATTGGAGGCGATATAGATAGAGTCACTGCGTAAAAGATCGCGCAAAAACGGCACCTTCATCGCCTCGCGCTTGAAGTTGTCGACAATATGTTCGCCCATATAGCGGGTGCCGATGCGGTAATCGACCGAATAGTGATACCAGTCGCCACCGCCGCGCAGCATTTCAGACAGATAGGTTTTGCCAAGCCCCGACATGCCGATAAGGGCCACGCGTTTATGCGCGGCCTGCTGCCACTCGGTTGCTGTATTATAAAGCATGGCTGCCCCCGCAAATATCTTTTCTTTCAGATATAGCAGCGGTGTCCGCTTGAAAAGCCCCTTCTGGTGCCCGTGCGGGCCGGGCCGGAATAAGCCACATTTCGGGTTAAGGGCGCGGCATCGGCACCAAAAGGGCCGCTATATATTTGCGGCCCCTTTTGCTGAACTGGCTTTCAGCGCCCCTAGTGGCGGCTTTTGTCCCACATATCGGGGGTTGGCAGCTGCTCGAACGTGTGCTCGGGCGGCGGGTTGGACAGGGTCCATTCAAGGGTCTCGGAATGCGCCCCCCAATAGGCCTTTTCTTCAATCTTTTTGCCCCAGCGCAGGGTGTAAATGATGATGCCGATGAAAAACACAAACGAGGCAAACGAGATAAACGCGCCGATCGAGGAGACATAGTTCCAGAGCGCGAACTGCTCGGGGTAGTCAAGATAGCGGCGCGGCATGCCGTTGCGGCCCAGAAAGTGCTGAGGAAAGAAGGTAACATTGGCACCGATGAACATCATCCAGAAATGCAGCTTGCCGGCCCATTCAGGGTATTGCCGGCCCGACATTTTGCCCAGCCAGTAATAGATGCCGGCAAAAATGCTGAACACCGCGCCAAGCGACATCACATAGTGAAAATGCGCAACCACATAATAGGTATCATGATAGCCGCGATCAATCGGTGCCTGGCTAAGCACAACGCCGGTAACACCGCCGACGGTGAACAAAAACAAAAAACCCATTGCCCACAGCATCGGGGTTTTGAGCTCGATCGAGCCGCCCCACATAGTGGCGATCCAGCTAAAGACCTTAATGCCGGTTGGCACCGCGATCACCATTGTGGCCAGCATAAAATAGCTTTGCTGGGTGGTCGAAAGCCCGACCGTATACATATGGTGCGCCCAAACCACAAAGCCGAGCACGCCGATCGAAACCAGGGCATAAACCATCGGCAGGTAGCCAAAGATCGGTTTTTTGGAAAAGGTTGAAATGACGTGGCTGATAATACCAAAGCCCGGCAGGATAATCATGTAAACCTCGGGGTGGCCAAAGAACCATAGCAGGTGCTGGTAAAGCACAGGGTCGCCGCCGCCCGAGGCATCAAAGAACGTGGTGCCGAAGTTGCGGTCGGTCAGCAGCATGGTGATGGCACCGGCCAGAACCGGCAGCGACAGCAAAATAAGAAAGGCGGTCACAAAGATCGACCACGCGAAAAGCGGGGTTTTATGCAGGGTCATGCCCGGCGCGCGCATATTCAGGAAGGTGGTGATCATGTTGATCGCGCCCAAAATGCTGGACGCCCCCGACACATGCACCGCGAAAATCGCCAGATCCATCGCATAGCCGCCCTCTTGCGTTGATAGCGGCGGGTAAAGCACCCAGCCGACCCCCGCGCCAAGCTGGCCATTGCCCCCGGGTGACAGCATAGAGGCAATGCCCAGCGCCGTGCCGCAAACATAAAGCCAGTAAGACAGGTTGTTAAGCCGCGGAAACGCCATATCGGGCGCGCCGATCATCAGCGGCATGAAATAGTTGCCAAAGCCGCCAAACAGCGCCGGAATCACCACAAAGAACATCATCAGGATGCCGTGATAGGTGATGACAACATTCCACAACTGGCCGTTGGGGGTGCATTCACCCGCCGCCGCTGCCGTCAGCCGCGCGCCCTCTTCACACATATATTGAACCCCGGGGTTCATTAGCTCCATCCGCATGTAAACGGTTAGCAGAACCGAAATAAACCCGACAATGGCCGCGGTAAACAAATAAAGAATACCGATGTCTTTATGGTTTGTTGACATGAACCAGCGGGTAAAAAACCCTGGCCGTTTGTGGTCATTGTGGTCATGCGCGGCTGCGTTTGCCATTTATTACTCCTGACGTATCCCTGATTTAACGAATCCCGTGCCGAGCTTCGCCTCACTCCGTTTTTTTACTTCGATATAGCAAGAATCGCCCTTTCTCAACTGTAATGATTGACGCAGATCAACTTTTTATTGCTGCAAACTATACCGTAAATAAAAAAGGCGCTGCCAAAAGAACCGGCGGCGCCTTTACTTCGGGGTATGGCCGCCAAACAGACAGTTGAAATATCGGGAAAAACCCGGGGCTGAAATATCGGGCAAAGCCGGGGGCTAAACACGTAGCTTAAATAAATGATGCGGCATTTCCAACGCGGCCTTTCACCACCCTACCTGACTCTCTGGCCATCTTTGTCAAAAAGAAACATATCGTCGAGGGCAAGCCCCAGATAAACCGAGGTGCCGACCGCATAGTTTTTTTGCCCGAGCAAACGAACAGTGATCAGGCCGTCCCCGACCCTGACATATACGTTTGTATCTGCCCCCAAATGTTCCAGATGGCTAACCACCCCGCTGATTTTTCCGGTGTCAACCAGCGAAATTGCCTCTGGACGGAGGCCAACGGTTTTTACGTCGGGTGGCAGATCAAACAGCGTGGCATCTAGAAAGTTCATTGCCGGCGACCCGATGAAACCGGCGACAAATATGTTGTCGGGGTTGTTGTAAAGCCCCATCGGGGTGCCTACCTGCTCGACCCGGCCAGCGCGAAGAACGACGATCTTGTTGGCCAGCGTCATGGCCTCGACCTGATCGTGGGTTACATAAACGATGGTCGATTGCAGCTCGCGGTGCAGGTTGGCGATCTCTAACCGTGTGTTAATCCGAAGCGCCGCGTCCAGGTTTGAAAGCGGCTCGTCAAACAAAAACAGTTTGGGGTTGCGCACGATCGCACGCCCGATGGCCACCCGTTGGCGCTGGCCGCCCGATAGCTCGGCCGGGCGGCGATCCAGATAGGGGGTTAGCTCCAGCATGTCGGCGGCGATCCCGACGCGTTCCTTGATATATTCGGTCGATTTCTTGGCTTGCTTCAGGCCAAGGCTCATGTTTTTGCGCACGCTCAGATGCGGGTAAAGCGCGTAGGTCTGGAAAACCATGGCGATGCCGCGATTTGACGGCGGCAGCGTGTTTACCCGCTGGTCTCCGATAAACACATCGCCCGATGTTGCGTCTTCGAGGCCGGCAATTATGCGCAGCAAGGTGGATTTTCCGCAACCCGATGGACCGACAAATATCACGAATTCGCCCTCGTCAACTTCGAGGTTGATATCGGTCAAGACTTCGACCGAGCCGAAGGATTTGTGAATATTTTTCAAGCTTAAGGAACCCATTCAGGACCCTCCCTTATAAAAAGACTGGCGCGCCGGAACGCACGCTTTCATCTGCCGCAAGACAAATGGCAAGCGATTGCACCGCGTCCGACATATGCCGCTCCAGATCGATATTTTCGTTTATGGTTTTGGCCATGTATGCGGCTTCAAAATCACATAGGGCTTGGTGGCTCGGCTCATTTGGTAGTTCGATCAAGCGATCTTTACCCTTGGTTGGATGCACTTTCAGGCACCCTACTTTTGTGTGGCTCTCGATATCGGCAGAGCCACCGGCCTCGGCCGAAACAATAGACACCGCACCGTTTGGTGAAATAACATCTTTCACAAAATAGGCGGTTTCCGAGATCATCGGCCCCCATGCGGCCTCATACCAGCCGACCGAGCTATCCTCAAACAACACCTGAAACTGGCCGTAATTATACATATCAGCCGCAATTTCATTCGATAGCCTTAGCCCCATGCCGCGCACTTGCACCGGCCTGGCGTCAGTGATCTGGCACATCACATCCACATAATGGACGCCGCAATCAACCAGCGGAGAGGTGCTTTGCAGCAGGTTTTTGTGGGTTTCCCACTCGGCCGCGTGGCTTTGCTGGTTCAGGTTCATCCTGAACACATAAGGCCCGCCAAGGGCGCGGGATTCAGCGACAAGCCGCTGCCAGCTCGGATGATGCCGCAAGATATAGCCAACAACCAGCTTCCG
>CAYWXQ010000060.1:11318-13128 GCA_964462475.1 uncultured Rhodobacterales bacterium
CAAGCCGCTGCCAGCTCGGATGATGCCGCAAGATATAGCCAACAACCAGCTTCCGGTCGGTTTCCAGCGCCATTGCCACTACTTTTTTCGCGTCGCTTGCCGTGGTGGCCAGTGGTTTTTCAACAAACACGTCAGCGCCAGCTTCCATCGCGGCAATGGCAAAAGCGGCATGGCTGTCGGTATAGGTGCATATCGCCACAAGATCAGGCCGGGTGGCATTGAGCGCCGCGGTGAATTCTGTGAACATCGGGTAGCCTTGCAGGGCTTCGGGCAGGGCCACGACGCTGCGGTTGATCAGGCCGACAATCTCGAATTCAGGGTTTGCATGATAGGCAAGGGCATGTGCGCGCCCCATATTCCCCAAACCTGCAACCATTACCCGGATCATTTTACCGCTCCGGATGTAATGCCGCGGATCAACTGCTTGGAGAAGATGACGTAAAGGATCATCACCGGCAGGATCGCCATCGACAGCGCCGATAAAACCGCGTTCCAGTCGGTTACGAACTGGCCGATAAATACTTGTGACCCCAGTGTCAGGGTTTTGGTTTCCTCACCGGGCGCCAGAATGAGCGGGAACCACAGGTCATTCCAGATCGGGATCATGTTAAAAACCGCAACCGTGGCCATGGCGGGGCGCACCAAGGGCAGCACCAGCACAAAGAATATCCGGTATTCAGACAGGCCGTCGATCCGGCCCGCGTCTTTCAGGTCGTCGGATACTTGCCGCATAAACTCTGCCAGAATAAAGATCGCCAGCGGCAAGCCCTGTGCGGTGTAAACCAAAATAAGCGCGGTGAGGGTGTTTACCAAACCACCCGCCACCATGATCTGCAAAATAGCCACGGTGCCAAGCCGGATCGGGATCATAATGCCGATGGCCAGATATAGCCCCATCAATGTATTGCCCTTAAAACGGTATTCAGCCAGCGCAAAGGCCGCCATCGCGCCGAACAGCAGAATAAAGAACAGCGACGCCACGGTTACGATCATCGAGTTTTGAAAATATAGCATAAAATCGCCCTGCTTAAACACAGTTTCGTAGCCGACCATGGTAAAGCTGTCTGTTGTCGGTAGCGCCAGCGGATCCCGAAAAATGGCTTTACGGGTTTTGAAACTGTTGATCAAAATAACGATCACCGGAAACAGCGCGATAATCGTATAGGTTATCAAGGCCAGATGCGCGAGCGTCAGATTTAGTGGGTTGTGTTTGATTTTATTCATGTCTACCGCTCCTAAAACTTATACCGGCGCATGCGCGTCTGAATGCCAAACAGGTAAATAACGACGCCCAGCAGGATGACCAAAAACATCATCATCGCAATGGCCGAACCCATATTCGGGTCGCCCAACTGCATCTGGAAGCCAAAGAAGGTGCGATACAAAAACGAACCAAGCACATCGGTCGCGTAATTTGGCCCCGCCAATGCCCCTTGTGTGGTATATATCAGGTCAAATGCATTGAAATTGGCCACAAATGTCAGGATCGAAATAATCCCGATCGATGGCAATATCAGCGGCAGTTTAATTTTCCAGAACGCCGCCATGCCGGTAATGCCATCACATTCGCCCGCTTCCAGCACCTCCTCGGGGATGGATAAAAGCGAGGCGTAAATCAGCATCATCGGGATGCCGACAAATTGCCAAACAGAAATAAGCGCCAACGTGGTCAGGGCATATTCTTCTTTACCCAGCCACGGTTTGAACAGAAACTTCAAGCCGACCGCATCCAGCATGTCAGGCGCGATCCCCCACAAGGGTGACAAAATCAACTTCCAGGCAAAGCCGACGATCACGAAAGACAGAATGG
>CAYWXQ010000061.1:0-12895 GCA_964462475.1 uncultured Rhodobacterales bacterium
CTAAACCACCTGATGCGGCGGCACCTGCCCCTCAAAAAAAGCCACCAGATTATCAACCGCGCGCATGCCCATGGCAATGCGCGTTTCCAGCGTGGCGCTGCCGATATGCGGTAAAAGTGTAACGTTTTCCAGCGCCCTAAGCGCCGCTGGCACCTTTGGCTCATGCTCGAACACATCCAGCCCCGCCCCGGCAATGGTGCCCTGTTGCAGCGCGTCTATTAGCGCGGCTTCATCCACCACATCGCCGCGCGCGGTGTTGACCAGATGCGCGCTCGGCTTCATCAGTGCCAAGCGCTCGGCGCTGATCAGGTGGCGGTTTTCGGCGTGGCCGGGCACATGCAGCGACACCACATCAGCCTGCGCCATCAGGGTTTCGATACTGTCGACGCTCTTGGCTTCAGGAATGGCCGCAACATAGACCTTTGAGCGGTTACAATAGACGACATCCATGCCAAACCCGAAATGCGCCCGCGTCGCCAGTGCGGTGCCGATCCGGCCCATGCCAACCACCCCCAGCGTTTTACCGCGTAGCGAACTGCCCAACCCCGAGGTGATATCAAACCCCTGCCAATCACCACGCCGCAGCCGGTTTTCGTGCATCCACATCCGGCGGGTGCTGGCCAGAATAAGTGCCATCGCAAGGTCGGCGGTGGCGTCATTCAGCACGCCCGGGGTATTTGTGATCACAACGCCCGCGTCCTCGGCCACGTCAAGGTCGATATGGTTGGTGCCAACCCCGAAATTGGCCACAATACCGGCTTTTCGTGCGCCCCCCGCCTGCAAAACACCGGCATCTATACTGTCGCCAAAGGTGCATAGCAGCCCGTCGGCCTGCGCCATCGCCTTGGTCAGCTTTGCCGCCGAAAACGGGTCGTCCGAACGGTTTAGCGCAACCGTGAACAGGCTTTTAAGGCGGGCTTCTACCGGCTCCGGCAGCTTGCGGGTTACGATAATCCTTGGTCTTGCCATCGGTTGCTCCTAGTGCACCCGCCCGCCAAGGGGCAGGGCTTGATCGGGGGTCAATAACACAATGCCGCCGGTGTCGTCAGCCGCGCCGAGCAGCAAAAACTCTGACATGAACGGGCCGATTTGGCGGGGCGAAAAGTTGACAACCCCGACCACCAGCCGCCCGATCAGATTTTCAGGGGTGTAATTGTCGGTGATCTGGGCCGAGGTTTTTTTCTCACCAATATCGGCACCGAAATCAACCCACAGTTTGATCGCGGGTTTGCGTGCCTCGGGGAACGGGACGGCACGCAGCACTTTGCCCACCCGCATATCAACCTGCAAAAACGTATCTAAATCCAGCATTGCCACCCCGTTTTTTACCAACCGCGCAGGCCGTTCCTGCCCGCAGGGTTGGATTTTGTTATTCATCTTGCCGGTAAAAATTGCAAGCGCTAGCTATCGGCCAGCGCGCGCGAGCGGCGGGCAGCGGCGGCAACCGTGCGCTCTATCAGCGGCATTAGGCCCGAATCACGGTCCATTAACTGTTTTAGCCCTGCTTCGGTGGTGCCGCCGGGACTGGTAACGTTAACCCGCAACTGCGCGGCGGGCGTGCCCCCCTTGGCCGCCAGCAGTCCGGCACCGGCGACGGTAGCGGTGGCCAGCCTTGTCGCCAGCGGCGCGGGCAGGCCTTGGGCAATACCGGCCGCTACCAGCGCCTCGATCAGATAAAAAACATAGGCGGGGCCAGAGCCGGATACAGCCGTCACCGCGTCCATCTGGGCTTCACTATCCAGCAATACCGTTTCGCCAATACTGCCCAAAATCGTCTCGGCCAGTGCCATATTATCTGGTGAAACCAGCGTGTTACCAATTATAGCCGTGATCGCTTTACCGATTGCCGCCGGCGTGTTGGGCATGGCCCTGATGATTGGCACAGAGCCAAGCCCGGCTGCCAGCGCCGCCAGCGTCACCCCCGCAGCAATAGAAAGGTATAGCGTTAAACCATTTTGAATGCTGCGCAATTGCGGCAGCGCTTCCTGCATATATTGCGGCTTGACCGCCAGCAGGCACAGGGCGGGGGCATCGGGCAGGGCGCTGTTCAGATGCAGGCCCGTGTTTTTTAACGCAAGCAACCGCGCCGAGGGTCGCGGCTCGAGCACCCAGACCTGCGCGGGCGAGACGCCTTGCGCCAGCCAGCCCTCTAGCATGGCCGACCCCATTTTACCGCAGCCGACAATGATAAGCCCCCCCACCAGTTCCATGCCTTAAGCCCTGCCATAGCCATCGTTAAAGGCGATTTTCAGCGCAGTCGAAGGGCTGTCGTCGCCCCAGCTAACCAGTTGAAATGCCGGATAAAACTTCTCACACGCCGCCAAGCTAAGCCGGATAATTTCGTCTACCTGCACCGCACTCGCCAAGGCCCCGCCCGCAAGGTTCAACCCATAGACATAGGCCATGGTTTGCTGGTCGTTCCAATAGGTAAACGCCCCGTTCCAGCAGGCATCATTGGCAAGATTCAAGGTCTCGTATAGTGCAAAAAGCCGCGATTCAGGCGGTGAAAACTCGAAACTGCACACCAAACGCAGGGTTTCAACGCGCTCAGACCACACAAGGCTGATCGCGTAAAGCTGCCACTGGCCCTCAACCACCACCGCGATCTGGTCGTCATCGGTGCGCTCAAAAGCCCAGGCACGCGATTGCGCCATGGATTGAACAAGGTCAATCGGGTGCAGGTCGTCCATCTCGTGAAACTGCATGTCTACTCCACCAATTCTATGGGGAGCCTATAGCGCTCGCGGGTTTGGCGGCTCACCATACTATATATGGTGGCCGGTATTGCCCGCGCTGTAAAGCGATTCGTTGGCGGGCTATTTTTTTGCGGCTTCTAGCGCGTCGATTCGCGCTTTTAGCGCCGCGTTTTCTTCGCGTGCCTTTTGTGCCATCAGGCGAACCGCCTCGAACTCGTCGCGTGAAACGAATTCGCGCTCGGCAAGCCAGCGATCCATCAGCGATTTCATCGCGGTTTCGGCCTCGGCCTTGGCCCCCTGGGCCACACCCATGGCGTTGGTCATTAGTTTTGACATATCGTCAAGAACACGATTGCGTGATTGCATTGCTCGTTCCTTTATCAGAAATACACTCTATATATAGGCGAATGACAAAATGATTGCCATGGCTTATGGCTTTAATTGGAGACGCTTTCGTGCCTTTTGCCCTACCCTTCCCGAACATAAACCCCGAGATCTTTGCTTTTGATCTGTTTGGCTTCAACATCGCACTGCGCTGGTATGCGCTGGCCTATATCGCGGGGCTGGTGCTTGGCTGGCGCTATATCGTGGTTTTAATCCAGAAACCGGGGCTGTGGCGCACCGTGCCGATGGATAAAAAACAGGTTGAGGATCTGCTGACATGGATGGTGGCCGGCGTTATCATCGGGGGGCGGCTAGGGTTCGTTTTCTTCTATGCTCCGGCGCAATACATCGCCAATCCGGTTGATATATTGAAAGTTTGGGAAGGCGGGATGTCGTTCCACGGCGGGTTTATCGGGGTGATCGCAGGCGTGGTGATCTTTGGCTGGCGCAATAAATTGCCGATTTTGAGCATTGGCGACGCGGTCGCCGCCGCCGCCCCGCTGGGGCTGTTTTTTGGCCGCTTGGCGAACTTTATCAAACCCGAGCTTTGGGGGCGGCCAACCGATGTTGCCTGGGGGGTTAACTTTCCCGACCCGCGAGCGCAATATTGCGGGCCAGACTGGGTTGGCGAGTGCCTGCGCCACCCAAGCCAGCTTTATGAGGCCGGGCTGGAAGGGCTGATATTGGGGCTTATCATTGCCTGGGTAGTTTGGCGCAAAGACTGGTTAAAAGCGCCGGGGCGGGTGATTGGCCTGTTTTTGCTGGGTTACGGCAGCGCGCGCTGGTTTGTCGAGTATTTTCGCCAACCCGACGCGCAGTTTACCTCGCCTGATAACCCGATCGGGTATATTTTTACCTTTGCGCAAACCGGCGTGACCATGGGGCAGCTTTTGTCGGCACCCATGATCATTGTCGGCGCAATCATGATCGTTAAAATCAGGGAAAGAGCCTAGGATTGCTGCGAGAAATCATCGAATCCGAAATTCGTGAACGAGGGCCAATCGGGCTCGACAGGTATATGGAACTATGCCTGTCACACTCGAAATTTGGCTATTACATGCAGCGCCAACCCTTTGGCAAAAAAGGCGATTTCACCACTGCCCCCGAAATTAGCCAAATGTTTGGTGAGCTGGTTGGCCTGTGGCTGGCGCAACGCTGGCTGGATATGGGCACACCAACCCCGTTTGCCCTGGTTGAGCTGGGGCCGGGACGCGGCACGCTGATGGCCGACATATTGCGCGCGGCCAAAGGCGTGCCCGAGTTTCTGGCAGCTGCGCAAATTATATTGGTCGAAACCAGCCCGCGGCTTAGGGAAGCCCAGCGTGAAACCTTAAAAAATCTCGAGATCAAGCATATCGACTCGGTGAATGCCCTGCCCGACCTGCCGATCATTTGTCTGGCGAACGAGTTTTTCGACGCGCTTCCCATTCGCCAGTTCGTGCGAAACGATTTTGGCTGGCAGGAACGCATGCTGGGTGCGGGGTTAAAGCCGGTGCTGTCCGAAACGACCGAAATGCCAAAGCTTGACTCCAGATTCGAGCGCGTCCCGACCGGAACCATCGTCGAAACTTGTGCACCTTCGTCCCACATCATTAATGTGATCACAAAGTATATTGAAACCCGTGGCGGCACCGCGTTAATCATAGACTATGGCGCATTTGACGGCACCGGTGACACCTTTCAGGCGGTGCAAAACCACCAAAAGGTCGACCCTTTTTCAGCACCCGGCAGGGCCGACCTAACAGCGCATGTGCGGTTTTGCGACCTTGTGGATGATACCCTCGAACATGCCTTTACCGAGCAGGGAAAGTTTTTACTGGAGCTCGGCATTGACGCGCGGCGAAAAGTGCTTGAACGCCACGGCGCGAAAAACGCAACCGAGGCGCAGGAACGACTAACAGCGGTTAACGAAATGGGAAGTCTTTTCAAAGTATTGGCAATTTCGTCTTTGCCGGTTGATCAATCTTGCGGGTTCCTAACATGACCTTGAAACCAATCGAATCGGCGCTTCTGGGCACGAATAGACACGGATTTTTCACCCGTGTGGGCGGGGTTTCTACCGGCGTATTCAAGGGTCTGAACTGCGGGTATGGCGCTCCCGAAAATCTCGAGGTTATAACAAAAAACCGACAGCTGATTGCCCTACACCTAGCGGTGCCCGAGACAACTATTTTCTCGGTGGTGCAGGTTCACTCGGCAAACGTGATCACAATAACCGATCATATCGGCCCGCGGTTGACCGTCGAGGCCGATGCGATGGTGACCCGGCAAAAAAACATCGCGCTCGGGGTGTTAACCGCTGACTGCGCGCCGGTGCTTTTTTGCGATGTGACCACAAATACCATCGGCGCGGCCCATGCGGGCTGGCGCGGGGCACTGAGCGGGGTATTGGAGGCAACAATTAACGCCATGTGCGCGCTTGGGGCCGCAAAACACCACATTACGGCGGTCGTTGGCCCATGTATCAGCCAGCGCAATTATGAGGTCGGGCCAGAATTTATGGAGACCTTCGTCGACGCAAACCCCGATTACGCTCGGTTTTTCATCAACGGTGCGCAAGACAACTATCTTTTTGACCTGCCATCATTCGCGCTGCACCGGTTGCGAGAGCACAAAATTAAGGATGCGGAATGGACCGGGCAGTGCACCTATGCCCGCCCCGATACCTTTTATTCATACCGCTACTCACAGCATAACAACCTACCCAGCTATGGCCGCATGCTGTCTGTGATCACAAATTAAAGGTTATATTTCAACGCGTTGTTCAAGAACATCAAACGGCACACCGGGCGCCTCCTTGGCGCAACGGATCACCAGAGAGGTTTTGACGCTGGCCACATTGGGTGCCGACGTCAGATCTTTAGTCAAAAAATCTTGAAAACTCGTCAGGTCGGGCGCAACGCATTTAAGGATAAAATCGATCTCGCCGTTCAGCATGTGGCACTCACGCACCAGCGGCCAGCTTAGCACGCGCTGTTCGAACTCGACCAAATCCGTTTCGGCCTGCGAGTGCAGCCCGACCATGGCAAAAACCTGCACCTCGAACCCGAGCGCGCGGGCGTTCACACTGGCATGGTAGCCCTTTATCAGGTCCATTTCCTCAAGCGTGCGCACACGGCGCAGGCAGGGCGGCGCCGAAATTCCGACCCGATGCGATAATTCGACATTGGTCATCCGGCCATCGGCCTGCAATTCGGCCAAAATCTTGCGGTCAATCGGGTCGAGCTTGTTATGGGGCATTTGCATCCTGAAATTGGGGTTTGTTTCCCCTTGTTACCTAACCCTATCGATTTACGCAATAATATTTCACTACCCATCAGGAACTCAGTTTCGGTGCCAAATGGCTCGAGGGGGTTCAAACCCGTTGATACACCGCTTATATTGAGCGCAACTGATCTATTGAAAGCCAAAAAAATGACAGATATCAAACATAGCAAATTGCTGATCATCGGTTCCGGCCCTGCCGGTTATACTGCGGGGGTTTATGGCTCGCGCGCGATGCTTGCGCCGGTTCTGGTGCAGGGCATGCAGCCCGGCGGCCAGCTGACCATCACCACCGACGTTGAGAACTGGCCATCGCGCAAAGAGGTACAAGGCCCTGATTTGATGACAGAAATGGAGGCCCACGCCCGCGCTGCCGGCACCGAAATTATTTCAGACCATATCAGCGATCTGGATCTCTCGAAGCGGCCATTTACCGCCAAAGGCGAGACCGGCACCACCTATACCGCCGACGCGGTTATTTTGGCCACCGGCGCTCAGGCAAAATGGCTTGGCCTGCCCTCGGAAGAAAAGTTTAAGGGTTTCGGGGTGTCAGCCTGCGCCACCTGTGACGGGTTTTTCTATCGCGGGCAGGAAATCGTGGTGATCGGCGGCGGAAATTCAGCGGTAGAGGAAGCGTTGTTTCTAACAAAATTTGCCTCAAAGGTCACGCTTATCCACCGGCGAGACGAGCTGCGGGCCGAGAAAATTCTGATTAACCGTTTGATGAAAAACGAAAAAATAGTGCCGCTCTGGTTCCATGAACTTGACGAGGTTTACGGGTCGGAAAACCCGCTCGGGGTTGAAGGCGTGAGGGTGCGCCATGTAAAAACCGGTGAAATCACCGATATTTCGTGCAAGGGGGTGTTTATTGCCATCGGCCATGCCCCCGCCAGCGAGCTGGTAAAAGACACGCTCGACACCCATATGGGCGGTTATGTGATCACAAAACCTGACAGCACCGCCACCTCGATCCCGGGGGTGTTTGCGGCCGGTGACATTACCGATTTCAACTATAGACAAGCCATAACCTCGGCCGGAATGGGGTGCATGGCCGCGCTCGAGGCCGAGCGTTTTCTGGCTGAACAGGAATAAGTAGTTTATCTCCCCACCAAGGGGGGATAAATCTTAAACTTCGCTTGGTATTGCGGCAAAATGGCGCTACATAGCGGTATTTGATGGCTCTAACCTACGGACTCTCATGCAAAACCTGACCCCGATCCCCGAACTTTTTGTCTCTTATGACAGCGCCGTAAAGCTCAAACTCGAGGCCGCCGAGCTTCCCAGCTGGGATTTGACGGCGCGGCAGGTTTGCGACCTTGAACTGCTGATGAATGGCGGTTTTAACCCACTAAAAGGTTTTTTGGGGCAGGCCGATTACGATTCGGTTGTCGAAAACATGCGGCTGGTCGATGGCGCATTGTGGCCAATGCCGATCACGCTCGATGTGTCCGAAGCTTTCGCCGAACAGGTAGGCCCCGGGCAAGATATTGCCCTGCGCGATGAAGAGGGCGTGATTTTGGCGATCCTGTCGATCTCGGACAAATGGGTGCCCGATAAGGCGCGCGAAGCCGAACGGGTGTTCGGTGCCGATGACAGCGCGCATCCGGCTGTAAATTATTTGCATAATCAAGCGGGTAGCGTTTATTTGGGCGGGCCGGTTATCGGTATTCAGGCGCCGGTACATTACGATTACCGCCGCCGCCGCGACACCCCCAACGAGCTGCGCGCCTATTTCCGCAAGATGGGCTGGCGCAAGGTGGTGGCGTTTCAAACCCGCAACCCGCTGCATCGCGCCCATCAGGAGCTAACCTTCAGAGCGGCCAAAGAAACCCAGGCCAACCTGTTGATCCACCCGATTGTCGGCCTTACAAAACCCGGCGATATTGATCACTTCACCCGCGTGCGCTGCTATGAGGCGGTGCTTGATAAATACCCGCAATCGACGACCGCAATGAGCCTTTTGAACCTGGCCATGCGCATGGCCGGCCCGCGAGAAGCGGTCTGGCACGGGCTGATTCGCAAAAACCACGGCTGCACGCATTTTATCGTCGGGCGCGACCATGCCGGCCCGGGCAAAAACTCGGCGGGTGATGATTTTTACGGCCCCTATGATGCGCAGCAGCTGTTTAAAAAGCACGAACCAGAAATTGGTGTCAAGATGGTCGACTTCAAGCACATGGTCTATGTGCTTGAAAAAGCTCAATATGAGCCGATAGACGAGGTCGATGACGGCATGACCGTGCTCAACATTTCGGGCACCGAGCTGCGGCGGCGGCTGTCCGAAGGGCTGGACATACCTGACTGGTTTTCCTTTCCGGCAGTGGTCGAAGAACTGCGGCGCACCCGTCCACCACGGCACAAACAGGGGTTTACGGTATTTTTCACCGGGCTTTCCGGCTCGGGAAAATCGACCATCGCCAATGCGCTTATGGTCAAGCTGATGGAGATGGGCGGGCGACCGGTAACGCTGCTGGACGGCGATGTGGTGCGTAAAAACCTGTCTTCTGAACTCGGATTCTCAAAGGCGCATCGCGACCTCAACATCCGCCGAATCGGGTTTGTTGCTGCCGAGATCACCAAAAACGGCGGCATTGCCATTTGCGCGCCCATTGCGCCCTATTTCGCCACAAGACGCGCGGTGCGCGAAGACATAGAGGCGTTCGGTTCCATGGTTGAAGTGCATGTCGCAACCTCGCTGGAAGAATGCGAGCGCCGTGACCGCAAGGGGTTATATAAGCTGGCACGAGCCGGAAAAATAAAAGAATTTACAGGAATTTCTGATCCGTATGAAGAGCCGGTAAACCCGCAAATAAAAATTGACACCGAGAATATCGACGTCGACAATTGCGCCCACCAAGTAATTTTGAAGCTCGAGCAAATGGGCCTGATCGCGGGCTAGGCATACACGTTATCGGGCGTTGATTTTTATTTTGTGCACCTGTGGTTCAGGGGTGGCGCGTTGCAGTTCAACGTGCAGCAGGCCGATTTCCAAATAGGCCTGCCTGACCTCGACCCCGACCGCGAGCGTGAACACCCGCTGAAACTGGCGCGCCGCGATGCCGCGATGTAAATATGTGCGTTCGTTGCAGTCATCCGGCTGCGCGCCTTTGATCACCAGCTCGCCATTGGTAAGCGTGATTGAAAGATCATCATCGCCAAACCCGGCTACCGCCAGCGTGATACAAAAGCTTCGTTCGCCGGTTTGCTCAATATTGTAGGGCGGATAGCCATCATTTTTTGCGGCGCGTTCAGCCAAACGGTCGAGCTGCTCAAACCCGAGCAAAAAAGGATGGTTGGCGAAGCTGGATTTGCCCATGTCGAAACCTTTTGAAACAGAGTTACCCGAAATATGGGGGCGATTGCCCCGAACCACAAGAGCCCGAGTTGAAACCCAACCATGCTTGGGCTAGAAGGCCCTAAGCAACCGGAGATTCTGGCATGAATGAGCGAAAAGTCGGCATTGTTATGGGGAGCCAGTCGGACTGGCCAACCATGAAAGAGGCAGCCATTGTGCTCGAGGCGCTAAAGGTGCCATTCGAGACCAGGATTGTGAGCGCGCACCGCACGCCCGACAGGCTATTCATCTATGCCGAAAACGCGGTCGACGCGGGTATAGGCGTAATTATTGCCGGCGCCGGCGGGGCGGCCCACCTGCCCGGAATGCTGGCGGCCAAAACCCGGGTTCCGGTGCTTGGCGTGCCGGTCAAGTCGTCAATCCTTTCGGGCTGGGATTCGCTGTTGTCGATCGTACAAATGCCCAAGGGCGTGCCGGTTGGCACCCTTGCAATCGGGCCGGCGGGTGCGGCCAATGCCGGGCTGTTTGCCGCTGCCATTCTGGCCAATGCCGACCCTGATCTGGCGGCGCGGCTAGATGCCTATAGGCAAGCGCAGACCGACAATATAGCCGAGGAACCCACCCGTGATTAAAACCATTGGCATATTGGGCGGTGGGCAGCTTGGCCGGATGTTATCGGTCGCTGCCGCGCGTCTGGGCATAGAAACCCATATTTTCGAACCCACAGCAAACCCGCCCGCGGCAAACGTGGCCGCGCGGGTGTTTACCGCCGCTTATGACGACGTTGCAGCCCTGACCGCGTTCGCGACATCGGTTGATATCGTCACGTTTGAGTTCGAGAATATTCCGACACAAGCGCTGGATATCATTGAGAAAATCACAACCGTTTTGCCCAGAAGAAACGCGCTTGCAACGTCGCAAGACCGGATCACGGAAAAACAGTTCCTGACAGAAATCGGCCTTCAGGTCGCCCCCTTTGCAGAGGTAAACACCCTGCCCCAGCTTCAGGCGGCGCTTAAAACCGTCGGCTATCCCGCAATCCTTAAAACCCGGCGCTTTGGTTATGACGGTAAAGGGCAGGTCAAAATTGCGGCAGAAAGCCAAGCCGCCAACGCCTTTGATTCGCTAAATTCGGCGCCCGCCGTGCTTGAAGGGTTTATCAAATTTGACCGCGAGATCTCGGTGATTGCGGCGCGCAATGCCGCTGGCGAGGTGGCCTGCTTTGACCCGGGCGAGAACGTCCACAAAAACGGTATTTTGCACAATACCACCGTGCCCGCTGCCCTGCCGCACGCGTTGCAGACCGATGCAATTTTACTGGCGGCACGCATTTTGAACGCGCTCGACTATGTCGGCGTGATGGGGGTGGAGCTGTTTGTTGTCAACAATAGTTTAGTGGTAAACGAAATTGCGCCACGGGTGCATAATTCGGGCCATTGGACCCAAAATGCCTGCCTGATCGACCAGTTCGAGCAGCATATCCGCGCCATCGCGGGCTGGCCGTTGGGCGACGGGCAACGCCACAGTGATGTCACAATGACCAACCTGATCGGGGATCAGGTCAACCATCTGGAGAGGTGGCAAAATTCTGCCCTGCACCTATATGGCAAGGCCGAGGTCAAGCCCGGGCGTAAAATGGGGCATGTCAACCAGATACGCCCCAAATCCGCCTGACCGAAGCCGGTCAGGTAATATGGTTCACCCATAAACCTTTTCTTTGCCGAACTTTTTGGTCAGCATGTAATAGATCACCGCACGGTATTTGTTGCGGTTGGATTTGCCATAGGTCTCGATGGCTTCATCGATCGCGGCCATCAGTTCGAGCCCGTCTTTCAGGCCAAGCTTCTTGATCAGAAAATTGTCTTTCACGGTTTCGAGCTCGGACTTTTGCGAGCCGGCAACAGTGGATGCATCGGCATTATAGATCGACGGCCCGCAACCAATGGTCACTTTTGTCAGCAGGTCCATATCGGCTTTCATGCCGCACTTTTCTTCCAGATCAGACGCATATAGCGCAATCAGGTCGTCTCTTTTTCCCATGGGGGTTCTCCTCGGTTGGTAATACACGCATATAGTAGGTCATTCCCTTAAATCACGCAACATTTTGTGGCTTCGACCGCGCGGTCAGGGTATGAGTAGTCGAAAATCCGCCGAGCAACAGGAGAACCAAATGCGCGACGCCTATATTTGCGACTATATCCGCACCCCGATCGGGCGCTATGGCGGCGCCCTTAGCACGGTGCGGCCCGATGATCTGGCCGCCGCGCCTATTGCCGAATTACTGGCCCGCAACCCCGGTTTGGATGCCGCGCAAATTGACGAGGTGTTTCTGGGCTGCGCCAATCAGGCGGGCGAAGACAACCGCAACGTCGCGCGCATGGCCGGGCTGCTGGCCGGCCTGCCCGAAGCCGTGCCGGGAATTACCCTAAACCGGCTGTGCGGCTCGGGGATGGATGCGGTGATCACCGCCGCCCGCGGTATCAGGGCCGGAGAGCTTAATCTGGCGCTGGCCGGCGGGGTTGAAAGCATGTCGCGCGCGCCATTTGTGATGCCAAAGGCCAACGCGGCCTTCAGCCGTCAGGCCGAAATTTTTGATACCACCATCGGCTGGCGCTTTATAAACCCACTGCTCAAGGCACAATACGGCATTGAGTCAATGCCAGAAACCGCCGAAAACGTTGCCGCTGAATTTGGCATTTCACGCCAAGTCCAAGACGCCTTTGCCCTGCGCTCGCAGCAAAGGGTTGCGGCATCGCGCGCCCGTCTGGCGCAAGAGATCGTGGCGGTGACCATAAAGAACCGCCATGGCGAAGCCCGCGTTAAAACAGACGAACACCCCCGTCTGAGCACGCTTGAAAAGCTGGCCAGCCTGCGCACGCCGTTTCGCGATGGCGGGTCCGTGACGGCGGGCAACGCGTCAGGCGTGAATGACGGCGCAGCGGCGTTGGTTCTGGCGTCAGAACAGGCGGTAGTGGCCCACGGGTTAACGCCGGTTGCCCGGGTGCTGGGCGCGGCCTCGGCCGGGGTTGCGCCGCGTGTTATGGGGATGGGGCCGGTGCCCGCAACCCGCAAGCTGTGCCGCTTGCTGGGTATTACGGTTGATGCGTTCACTGTTATCGAGCTGAACGAGGCCTTTGCCGCGCAGGGGATCGCGGTTTTGCGCGCACTCGGCGTCGCCGAGGACGCCGCCCATGTTAACCCCAACGGCGGCGCGATTGCGCTGGGGCACCCGTTGGGGATGTCGGGCGCGCGGCTG
>CAYWXQ010000062.1:0-12730 GCA_964462475.1 uncultured Rhodobacterales bacterium
GGCGACCTCGCTGGCGACGATCATCGTAACCTCGGTGCGCTCGGTGCTAAGCCACCATAAAAAGGGCGCGGTCGAGTGGGAGATTTTGCGCACATGGGCCCCGGGGATCGCGATTGGCGCGGTGCTCGGGGTGCTGCTGGCCTCGGGGCTTAAATCCCAAACGCTGATGCTGGTTTTCGGGGTGTTGGGGGTGTCGGTCGGGCTTTACATGGCGTTTGGCCGGGCCGAGTGGCGCTTGGGCGCGGCCATGCCAACCGGGCTGGCGCGGGCGGTGTTTTCACCGATTGTCGGGTTTTTATCGGTGCTTATGGGGATTGGCGGCGGCAGTTTCGGCGTGCCGTTAATGACCCTTTATGGCCGCCCGATCCATAATGCGGTGGCGACAGCGGCGGGGTTCGGGGTGATCATCGCCGTGCCCTCGACGGTTGGATTTTTGCTAAGCGGCTGGGGCGATGTTAGCGCGCCACCCTTTACCATCGGGCGGGTCAACCTGATCGCGTTCGGGGTCACGGTTTCGATGACGCTGCTAACCGCGCCGCTGGGGGTGAAGCTGGCGCATATGATGAACCCCAAACCGCTGAAACGGGTATTTGCGGTGTTTATTATCGTGATGGCGCTGAACATGCTGCGCAAAGCGTTGCTGGGCTAACGAATGCCTTTACGCATATATCCACGCCCCCCCCGCGTGGGGCGGGAAATGCAGCGTTAACGGGGCAAATTGCCCGCGGATCGCGCCATTGCAAGACACGGCGCAAGCGCGTTTTTTGCCGTTATTTCACCCGTGTCCAGTCGGACGAGCGGCAAAAAATACCGGCAATGCAGCCTTGCACGATCAGGGTGTCGCCCTCAAGCGTCAGGTTGGCGCGGTAGGTTTTATCGCTATCGGGCGCCCATACATTGCCGCGGTTCCAATAGTCTTCGCTGCGGGACTGCATGCCCCATAAAATCGGCTTGCCGTTATTGTCTTGCGAGGCACCGCCAAAACCCTCAATGATGGTGCCACAAATTTGCGCGGGGTCTACCGCGCAATTCTGCACCCGCACCTGCAGGTATTTGCCCTCGTCATTCGGGGCGGTTTGCCACAATCCGGTTACGTCTCCGGCGGTTGCGACCATCGGTAGGGCCACCAGAACGGCGGCTATCAGTTTTTTCATTTTTTCTCTCCTGTTGGTGGGTAAATGATAGCGCAAAGTAATTTTCGGTCAACAGTGACGTAATGGCAGCTTGCCCTCGGGCCGATATGCGCTAAAACGCAGGCACAGCTCAGGAGGCCAAAAATGATCCTTTATCCGGCAATAGATTTAAAAGACGGCAACTGCGTGCGCCTTGTGAGGGGCGAGATGGATCAGGCCACGGTGTTCAGCGATAACCCCGCCGCGCAGGCACTGGCCTTTCAAAACGCGGGCTGTGAATGGCTGCATCTGGTTGACCTGAACGGCGCTTTTGCCGGCACACCCGTTAATGCCGCGCCGGTCGAGGCTATTTTGCAGGCCTGCACCATTCCAGCACAACTGGGCGGCGGCATTCGCGATATCGCCACCGTTGAGCGCTGGCTGGATAAGGGTTTGGAGCGGGTTATTTTGGGCACCATTGCGCTGCGCAACCCTGATCTGGTGCGCGAGGCGGCGCGGCTTTTCCCCGGCCATGTGGCGGTGGGGATCGATGCGCGCGCCGGTATGGTCGCGGTCGAGGGCTGGGCTGAAACCTCAAACGTGACCGCGCTTGATCTGGCGCGGCGGTTCGAGGACGCGGGGGTTGCGGCGATTATTTATACCGATATTGACCGTGACGGCGCGATGCAGGGGCCAAATGTGGCCGCCACCGCCGCGCTGGCCAATGCGGTTGATATTCCGGTGATCGCCTCTGGCGGGGTTAGCTCTATGGATGATTTACGGGCGCTAAAGGCTTGCGGCGCACCGCTAAACGGCGCCATTTCGGGCCGCGCGCTTTATGATGGCGCAATAGATGTCGCGGCGGCAGCGGCATTGTTGAAAGAGACATAGCATGACCGGCTTTATCACCATGCTGGCCGCCCTGCCGCTGTTGGTGCCGGCGGTTTGGGGTTTGCTGAACACCGATGCCGGGTCAGATAAAACCCTGTTTTATATGCGCAACCGCGCGGCGGGGTTCGGGGTTATTTTACTGTTTTTACTGATCGCGCTGGTGGCGATCGGCTTTATCACCCACGAGCTTGGCGGCTGTTTGGGGGGCATCAACAGCCCGATCAGCTGTAGCGGCATCCCCGACCCGCTCGGGTATATGGCCTCGCAGGTTCAGGTATTGGGCTTCATTTACCTGATATTCGTTGGCGTTCCGGCGCTGGCCTGCTATGTGGTGGCCGAGATCATCACCCGCATCCGGATGAAGCGAGCCTGACCATGCTGAAAACCCGTATTATCCCCTGCCTCGATGTTAAAGACGGCCGCGTTGTCAAAGGTGTCAACTTTGTTGACCTGATCGATGCGGGCGACCCCGTGGAAAGCGCCAAAGCTTACGATGCTGCCGGGGCCGACGAGCTGTGCTTTCTTGATATCGCCGCGACGCTTGAAAATCGCGGCACCATGTATGATGTGGCGCGGCGCACCGCCGAAGCCTGCTTTATGCCCCTGACCATTGGCGGCGGGGTGCGTGGCCCCGATGATGTGCGCAAATTGCTGCTGGCGGGCGCCGACAAGGTGTCGTTTAATTCGGCCGCCGTGGCCGACCCAGATGTCATATCGGCCAGCGCCAACAAGTTCGGCAACCAGTGCATTGTGGTGGCGATTGATGCCAAAACCGTGGCCGATGGCAAGTGGGAGATATTCACCCATGGCGGGCGGCAAAGCACCGGCATAGACGCCGTTGAATTCGCGCTGGAGATGGAGCGCAAAGGCGCCGGTGAAATCCTGCTGACCAGCATGGACCGTGACGGCACAAAGGCCGGTTTCAACCTGCCGCTGACCCGCGCCATTGCCGACGCGGTGCATATTCCGGTGATCGCCTCGGGCGGTGTGGGCAATTTGCAACACCTTGTCGAGGGCGTGACGCTGGGCCATGCCTCGGCGGTGCTTGCGGCTTCCATTTTTCATTTTGGCACCTATACCATCGGGGAAGCGAAACAATATATGCAGGAGGCCGGGGTGCCGGTGCGACTATAATGGCAAATGTTCTAACCCGTCTGGCCAAAACCATCGAAAGCCGCAAAGGCGAGGATGAAAAGAAATCATACGCCGCCAAGCTGTTTGCCCGCGGCCCCGAAAAATGCGCCGAAAAGTTTGGCGAGGAAGCGGTAGAAGCGATTATCGCCGCCGCCAAGGGCGACCGACAAAACCTGACCGAAGAAGCCGCCGATGTGCTGTTTCACCTGCTGGTGATGCTATCGGCGCGCAACGTAAAATGGAAAGACGTGCTGGCCGAGCTGGAACGCCGCGAGGGCGTTTCAGGCATCGTTGAAAAACAATCACGCAGCAAAAAATAAAGCCCCGCCTTGCGGCAGGGCTTTTAATTCAAACCGGCTTGGTTCAGGCGGCTGCCTGTGCCTGTGCCTGCCGTTCGCTTTCTTCGCGCGATAGCGCCACCGAGGTCCGCACCCCGCGCCCGACGAAAGACATCATGCCTTTGACGCAACGCTCGTTGGGGTCGATGCCCGCGCACATCAGCACTTCGCGACCATCGCGCGAGCGTGCCCAGCGGGCGATAACCTCGGGGCCGTTGCCGTATTTTTTATCATCGGCAATGGCATCATCCAGCGCTGCCAGCACAACGGCGGCAAACAGTTTCTGGGCGCGCGCGCCCTGGTCATTAGCATAAGCCGTTGAATCAACGTAATCAAACATACGCTGCTCCTATTCTTTAATTTCGATTTGCGTGCAGTGCAATATGACGATTTTTACATATCAAAGAAGTGCAAATAATGCATACCTGTTGCGCGATTGGCGCATAGCTAAGCTGTTTGCACGCCTTTTTCAACCCTTGGCCAGCCAATTTACCATACAAAATCGGTATAATATGTTGTTTTTATTACCTATAAATATTTACCATTTGGTCTTGGTCGTAAAACCGGCGGTCGCCGTGGGCACAACCAATAGGCGGAAATCAGCTCTTGACCTTTCCCGTAAATCCAGAAATGTTCCTCTGCTGGGAGAAAAAATTGTGAATCCTGCTTCTTTGCCCCCGACCAAACCCGCGAATCTGCCGCCTAAGGCAGATAACATGCGCGCGCTTTGGTGGATACTTATCTCGGTGGCGGGCTCTAGCGCGATGGCGGTGGCGGTGCGCGACCTGTCCTCACAGCTTGACAGCCGGATGATCGTGCTGTTGCGCAGCGGGGTTTCAACCGGCATTATCATTTTGGCGCTGCTGTTGTTTGTGCGCCTGCGCGGGCAGCTTAAATTCAGCCGGCCACTGGCGCATCTGGTGCGCGGCACGCTGATCGCCGCCTCGACCCAGATGGGGTTTTACGCGATCTCGCAGCTACCTATGGCCACGGTTACGGTGTTGTTTTTTCTGGCGCCGATCTGGGCGACGGTGCTGGCGATTGTCATTCATAAAGAGCGCATCGGCCCGCGCCGCATCGCCGCCATTGCGGTTGGTTTTGGCGGTGCGATGGTTATTTTGCGCCCGGGTTTCGGCAGTTTCGAGCCCGCGATGCTGGCGGCACTGGCCAGCTCCATGCTGTTTGCTCTGGCGCTTAACATGTCGCGCGGGCTGGCGCAGGTTGATGGCGCGACCTCGGCCTATTTTTCGTCGGTGGTGATTACCGCCATCGTTTCGCTGCCCTTTGCCTGGCCGGTTATGGCCCTGCCCACCGACCCGCGCGGCAATATTGCGCTGGTTGTGGTGGTGGTGGCCGGGGCGATCAGGGGCTATGCCGATATAGAGGCCTATCGCCACGGCGAGGCCGGCATGCTGGCCCCGATCACCTATTTGCGGCTGGTGCTGATCGCCACCGCCGCCTATTTTCTGTATAACGAGATCCCCGACCGCGCCACCATTATCGGCGCGGTGATCGTGATTTCGGCCACGCTTTACATTGCCATCCGCGAGGCCCGGCTAAAACACCGCACCCGCCTGAAAGCACCGCCCGCCTAGTTGTCGGCGCGCACCGCCTCGTAAAGCCCGGTCACCGCCGCAAGCTCGGTCGAAACCTGCTCCAGCCCGCGCCCTATCACCTGCCGGTCATCCATTGTTACCGCCACCCCTTGCGCAAGCGCCGCAAGCCGGGCTTTTGGCGCGGCCCAATCGGCGCGCACCGTTTCCAGCGCGGCGGCAATTTCGGGGGTCGGGGCGGCCATGATCAGCCCCGGAAACCCCCCGAGCAGCGCATCGAGCGTGGCCGAAAACAACGCTACGGTTTTACCCAGATTGGCGGAATTTTGAACCGCATCCACGCCGGTGCCGATCAGGCAAGCCTCTTTCGCCGCCTTTTCTGTGCGCATAATCTGCCGACCGGCCATGTCAACCGTCAGGGTCAGAATCAGCGGCACACCGCGCATTGATTCGCCATAAACATTGGCGATACGGGTGGTCAGCCGGTTGGCGCTTTCAAGCTGGCTTAGGCTGTAAAGGTCGATCTCGGCCATCAGCGCGCCGTCGATCTCGCGCCCGCCGGCGACTTCTTGCATCAGCCCGCCAAGCTCGGCCCACAGGTCGGCCAGATCGGTAACCGCGTTGCGCACCCGCTGGTTGGTTTCGGCCTCTATGCCAAGGGCCGGATCGCCCTTGATCAACGCCTCGCTTACCTGTTGGAACTCGGCCACAGCCGCCCGCAATTTGCGCCGGTTTTCGGCAATATTTTCACCGCCATAAACAAAACAGGAAAGGCGCGCCATATATTGGGTGTCATTTCGCAGGGTATTGGCCAGATGTATCCGGTTAAACACAGGGCTTGCATCGATACTGTCGGCAATAGCACTGGATTGTGTAAAAGCAAGGGTTGTGGCCAGTATAGAAACGGCGGCCGTAGATAGAATTTTCATTATGTGGAATCCGATTGGTTTTTCAGGTGTTATTCTTTAAACCGCTGTAAAATTCAACCGGATAATCCGGGTCTTCAACACCGGGTTTTTTGCGGCTCAAAATGCCTTTCGGGCATTGAGCGCGGCGGTGATCGTGCCGTCGTCGAGGTAATTAAGCTCGCCGCCAATCGGCACGCCCTGCGCCAGCGAGGTCATTTTAGCGCGGCTTTCCGAAAGCTGGTCGGCGATGTAATGCGCGGTGGTCTGGCCGTCTATGGTGGCGTTCAGCGCCAGAATTACCTCGGAAATATCGCCGTCCACCACCTGCGCGACCAATTGCGGAACGCGCAGGCTTTCGGGGGTCACGCCGTCAAGCGCCGAAAGCACCCCGCCGAGCACAAAATACCGGCCTTTAAAGGCGGCGGCGCGCTCCATCGCCCACAGATCGGCGACGCTTTCGACCACGCAAAGCAGGGTCTGGTCGCGCTTGGGGTTGCGGCAGATATCGCAAAACTGGTGGGTGGTGACGTTGGCGCAAATCCGGCATTCGCGCACGGTGGCTTCGACCTCGGCCATAGCGCTGGCCAAGGGGGCCATCAGCAGCGATTTTTTGCGAATCATGGTCAGCACCGCGCGGCGGGCCGACACGGGGCCAAGCCCGGGCAGCCTGGCCATCAGATCGATCAGGCGCTCAACCTCGCTGCCGCCTGCCATTTAAAACGGCAGTTTCATGTCGGCAGGCAGGCCCATGCCCTCGGTCACTTTGGCCATTTCAGCCTGCGCGGCCTCGGCGGCCTTGGCTTGCGCGTCTTTGATCGCGGCCAAAATCAGGTCTTCGACCACCTCGCGATCGTCGGGCGTAAACAGCGAGGGGTCGATCGACAGGCCCTTAAGCTCGCCCTTGGCGTTGGCGGTGGCGGTCACCATGCCCGCCCCGGCCTCGCCGGTGACCTCCAACTCTTGCATCCGCGCTTGCACCTCGGCCATCTCGGCCTGCATTTTTTGCGCTTGTTTCATCATCTTGGCCATGTCGCCGATCTGGCCCAACCCTTTAAACATATCCGGTTTCCTCATTTATTCGGGGATAACCCTTTCATACAGGGCAACCGCCCCGATCATCAAGGCCATTACCATGTATTGCCCCGATGGGTGCCCCTGCGCAAAAGCCTCAGGCCTGTTCTTCAAACGGATCAACCGGTTCCCAGTCGTCATCCATCTCGTCTGAATCGAGGGGAACGATGCCCTCGTTCGCCAGATCGACATTTTGATCTGCAACAATATTGCGAATTTCCGCGCCGGAAAAGGCTGTAAAGACCGCGGCAACCAGCGGGTGGGCCATGGCTTTTTCCTGCAGGCTGGCCTTGTGGGCGTCTTTGCGCTCTTCGATCGTGCTTTCGCCGCCTTCGGCCACCACGCTGATCACCCAGCGCGCGCCGGTCCAGTTTTGCAGGCGGGCGGAAAGGCGTGTCACAAATTCGGGGGTCATGTCGGCGGCGGGGGCGAACTCGATCCGGCCGGGGGCATAGCTGACAAGGCGGACGTGTTTTTCGACCTCGATCATCAGGTGCATGTCGCGGCGGCTTTTGATCAGCGCGAGGATGTCTTTGAAGCTGGCATATGCGGCCAGCGATGGCGCGGCGGAGGTGTTGGTGCCTGCCGCACCCCCCTGCACGCCGCGCGCCGAAGCCGCAGCGCTTGCCGCAGGTGGCGCTTTCTGGAGCCGCTTTACCAAGTCTTCAGGCGAGGGGAGGTCGGCAATATGCGTAAGCCGGATGATCGCCATTTCGGCCGCCATCATCGCATTGGGGGCCACAGATACCTCCTCTAGCGATTTTAGCAGCATTTGCCACATGCGGGTAAGCGCGCGCATTGGCAGCCCCGCCATGGTCCGGCCACGGTTGCGTTCATCGGGCGAAATGGTGGGGTCATCCACCGCTTCGGGCGAGATTTTGACAACGCTGATCCAGTGGGTCACCTCGGCCAGATCGCGCAGCACTGCCATCGGGTCTGCCCCTTGGGCATATTGCGAGGAAAGCTCGTTCAGCGCCTCGGCGGCCTCGCCCTTCATGATGTGGTCAAACAAATCAAGCACGCGGCCGCGATCCGCCAGCCCCAGCATGGCGCGCACCTGTTCGGCGGTGGTTTCACCGGCGCTATGGGCGATGGCCTGATCCAGCAAGGAAAGCGCATCGCGGGCCGACCCTTCAGAGGCGCGAATGATCAGCGCCAACGCATCTTCGGCGATGTCGGCGTGTTCTTTTTTGGCGATGCCACGCAGAAACCCGCCCATCACCTCGGGCTCGATCCGGCGCAGATCAAAGCGTTGGCAGCGGCTTAGCACGGTCACCGGCACCTTGCGGATCTCGGTGGTGGCAAAGATGAATTTGACGTGCTCGGGGGGTTCCTCCAGTGTTTTTAGCAGCGCATTGAAGGCGCTGATGGAAAGCATGTGCACTTCGTCAATGATATAGACTTTATAGCGGGCCGAGGCAGCGCGATACCGCACCGAATCAATGATCTCGCGAATATCCTTAACGCCGGTGCGCGAGGCGGCGTCCATTTCCAGCACATCCACATGGCGGCCCTCGGCTATGGCGATGCAGGACTCGCAGGTGCCGCAGGGCTCGATGGTGGGTTTGTCGTCGCGGGTGCAGTTCAACCCCTTGGCGATGATGCGCGCGGTGGTGGTTTTGCCGGTGCCGCGAATGCCGGTCATGATAAAGGCATGCGCGATGCGGTCAGCCTCAAACGCGTTTTTGAGGGTGCGGACCATGGCCTGCTGGCCGTAAAGGTCGTTAAAGGTTTCGGGGCGGTATTTGCGGGCCAGAACCTGATAGGATTTTTGCGTGTCAGTCATGGCGGGCAGCATAGCAAGGCGGGGGGTTTTCGGCGAGCGGAAACTGGGTTACCGTGGTGAAAATTTAACCGGAGATCAATATGGCACTGGAATATAAGGCGATTCCGCTAAACCCGCCCGCGCCGCTGGATGACAGCGAAATGGAGCAGGCGGCGCAGGCGTATCAGGCAAAAATGACCACTCGCCATACGGTGCGCGACTTTAGCGACCGGCCGGTGCCGCTGGCGGTGATTGAGGCCTGCATTGCCACCGCAGGGCGGGCGCCAAGCGGGGCCAACCAGCAGCCGTGGCATTTTGTGGCGGTGCAAGATATTGATATAAAAGCGCAAATTCGCACGGCAGCCGAGGCCGAGGAAATGGCTTTTTATGCCGGCGGTGGGGGCGACGAATGGATCACAGCGCTTGAACCACTGGGCACCGGGGTAGAAAAACCGCATCTGACCACCGCCCCGTGGCTGATTGTGATTTTCGCCCAGCGCTATGGCACGCGCGCCGACGGCAGCCGCTATAAACACTATTATGTGCCGGAATCGGTCGGCATCGCCACCGGATTTCTGATTTCGGCGCTGCACATGGCGGGGCTTTGCAGCCTGACCCACACCCCCAGCCCGATGACGTTTTTGAACCCGTTGCTGGGGCGGCCAAAATCGGAAAAACCGGTGATGATTCTGGTGGTGGGGCATGCCAGCGGTGGCGCCAGTTACCCCGCCGCCTCAGCGATCAAGAAACCGATGCGCGAGATTTTGTCGGTGCGCTAGGCGGTCGCACACCCGCCAACAACATGTGCGGGTTCCCAAACGGCAAGCGCTTGGGGCGCTGGGTTTTACCCGCCTTATGCGCCTTTCATCATTTCAACAACTTCGGCGGCTTGGCCGCTATCGACCACGCGGTTGCGGCCGGTTTCCTTGGCTTTATACATCCGCATATCGGCCAGTTTCATCGCGCCGACCACGTTGTCTACCTCGTCTTTCATTGCCACGCCAACGCTGACTGTTAGCGGCGCTTTTATCCCGTCTTCGGGGCTAAAATCTATCTTTTCAACGCTTTGGCGAATGCGCGAGGCTACCATTTTGGCCTCTTCCTTACTGGCATCCAGCAAAAATACCGCGAACTCCTCTCCCCCGATGCGGCCAACCACATCATGGGCGCGCACCGCTTTGCGCACCGCGTTCACCACATGAATCAGCGCCTCGTCACCCCGCTGGTGGCCATAGCTGTCGTTGATATGTTTGAAATGGTCGATATCAAGGATGATCAGCGAGCCATCATCCCGCCGCCCGCCTTTGTGGATTTTCTCCATGAAATGCTGGTGGTTGTATAGGCCGGTCATCGAATCACGTTTGGCGCGTTCTTCGGCTTCTTCGCGCATCAGATCAAGGGTCAGCACCGCGTTTTTCAGCTTTATGCTTTGCCCCTCGATAAAAAATATTACCGGCATGCCGATCACAATCGGCACCAGCGCGCTGCTGATTAGCCCCGCACCCGATATCGGCGCGCCCAACGCGTATTCTATTGCATAGGCCAGCATCACAGCCAGCCCCGCCGACGGAATGCAAATTACCAAAGCCTTGCTCAAACGTGCCAGCATTTTCACCATATCCAGTTTCCCCATTACGCGTTCCCGCCCTCTGCTTAGCGCCAATGTATGAAAAAACCGTTTCGCCCGCCCCTTGCCCCCTGCCAGCGCTTTGCCTAAAAGAACCCCTAGCCAAACCAGCGGAATAAAACCATGACCGAACTTGCCTATAAAGAACCCAAAGCCAAAGTGATCGCCGGCGCCAAAGATGACTGGGAGCTGGTGATCGGGCTTGAGGTCCATGCCCAGATATCCTCTAACGCCAAGCTGTTTTCGGGGGCGAGCACCAAGTTTGGCGCCGAACCCAACAGCAACGTGGCGTTTGTGGATGCCGCCATGCCGGGCATGCTGCCGGTGATCAACGAATTTTGCGTTGAACAGGCGGTGCGCACGGGGCTGGGGTTGAAGGCCAAGATCAACCTGATGTCACGGTTTGACCGTAAAAACTATTTCTACCCCGACCTGCCGCAGGGCTACCAGATTTCGCAGCTTTACCACCCGATTGTCGGCGAGGGCGAAATACTGGTTGATATGGCCCCCGGCGTGGCGCGCAAGGTGCGGGTCGAGCGTATACATATCGAGCAAGACGCCGGTAAATCAGTGCATGACATGGACCCTGAAATGAGCTTTGTTGACCTCAACCGCACCGGCGTTGGCCTGATGGAGATCGTGAGTTTCCCCGACATTCGCGGGCCGGAGGAAGCCGCCGAATATGTGCGTAAAATTCGCCAGATTGTGCGCTATCTCGGCACCTGTGACGGCAACATGCAAGAAGGTTCTATGCGCGCCGATGTCAACGTATCTGTCTGCAAGCCCGGCGATTATGAACGCTTTCGCGAGACCGGCGATTTTGGCGTGCTCGGCACCCGCTGCGAGATTAAAAACATGAACTCGATGCGCTTTATCCAGCAGGCGATCGAGGTGGAAGCCCGCCGCCAGATCGCCATTCTGGAAGATGGCGGCAGTATCAATCAGGAAACCCGTCTTTATGACCCCGTAAAAGGCGAAACCCGCCCCATGCGCAGTAAAGAAGAGGCGCATGACTACCGCTATTTTCCCTGCCCCGACCTGCTGCCGCTAGAGATCGAGCAGGCGTGGGTCGATGAAATTGCCGCCACCCTGCCCGAGCTGCCCGACGCCAAAAAAGCGCGTTTTGTCACCGATTTCGGCATGACCGAATACGATGCCGGCGTGCTGACCGCCGATGTTGCCAATGCCGGCTATTTTGAGGCCGTGGCCAAGGGCCGCGACGGCAAACAGGCCGCCAACTGGGTGATCAACGAGCTGTTTGGCCGCCTGAACAAAGAGGGCCACAGTATTGAAACCTCACCGATTTCAGCCAACCAGCTTGGCGGCATTATTGACCTGATCGCTTTGGGTGATATTTCGGGCAAGATCGGCAAGGAGCTGTTCGAGATCGTCTGGACCGAGGGCGGCGACCCTGCCGAAATCGTTGAAGCCCGCGGCATGAAACAGGTAACAGATACCGGCGCGATCGAGGCCGAGGTTGACAAAGTAATGGCCGCCAACCCCGACAAAGTCGCCGCCGCCCGCGAAAAGCCGAGCATGGCGGGCTGGTTTGTGGGCCAAGTCATGAAAGCCACCGGCGGCAAGGCCAACCCCAAGGCGGTGAACGAAATTGTGCGCAGCAAGCTGGGGTAGCGCCTCCGGTTTTTTGCTCCCCCCTTTTTTTACACCGATACCGCTACGAAACAGGATAATTGACCTCACCCCGCGTCATACCCTATTATACGCTACCGTTTTCACCAAAAGGCCTTTTTATGTTTGAATATAAGCTCCTCCCCGTGCCCGCCCCCGCTAAAAAAGCCAAGGGCCGCAAAACCGTGCCCGAGCGGTTCACCCACGCGCTGGGCGAAGTGCTGAACGAGCAGGCCAAAGACGGCTGGGAGTTTTCGGGGCAAGAGACATTTCCGCTAGAAGAAAAAACCGGCCTGCGGCGCAAGGAAACCCGGATAGAACTGCGCACCCTGATCTTTCGGCGCGAAATCGGGCTGAACGCGATGCCGCTGGATAAAAAGTTGGAAAAACTGCGCAAGCGCAAGGCCGAAACTATTGTGCAAGCCGTGCCGGTTGCCCCGCCAACGCCGTTTCCCGCCCCGATGCCCCCGCCCGAGCCGATCGCCCCCGAACCGGTAGTGGCCGCTAAACTAACGCCAGAATCTATACCTGAATCAACGCCCGAACCGGTAGCAGAGCCGTTTCCGGCCCCGATGACCAGCCCGCAGGCGATGGCAGAAACAACCGTGGCCAATGGCGCGGAGCCGACCCGCATATTCTCGCCCTTTGGGGCCGATGACGAACCCTCGGACGCCCCCGCCCTTGGCCCGGCTAAAAAAGACT
>CAYWXQ010000063.1:0-11239 GCA_964462475.1 uncultured Rhodobacterales bacterium
CTGCCAGCATTTGGGCAGTGCTTCGCCGGATGGGAAGGTCAGTCCCGATTTTTCACCGCGCATCTGTGTGGCCCTAGGCGGCGGGCCGCGCAATTTTCCGGCGGCGTGTTGACAGGTGGCGCTGGCCATGGTCTTTCAGCGCGACAACGTTGCAAACGGGTAAGTATCATGGCTTTTCGCACGGCATTTCTGGGGGTGGCGGCATTCGTGACCGCGTGTGGCGCGGTGCTGCCGGTTGATCCGCCCGCCGCCCCGCCGCCCGCATGGGATGGCCAGCAGATTGTTTGCAACCAGAATGTCAGCTTTGCGGTTGGCGCCTCCGACGCCCTGCCGGTATTTGCCGATACCGATCGGCTGGGGCTTTGCGCGCGGGCGATGCGCTTTTTAGCGCTCAACCGCGCGCTTGGCGGCCAAAGCAGCTATTTCGGGGTGGCGGCGATCAGCACTGCCAGCCTTGCCGCCACCTATGCGCCCTTGGTGCGGCGCGCCTATGCGGCCAGCACATGGGCATTTTTGGCGGGGCTTAACCAGACACTGGAAGTGCAGGTAGATGCAGCGGCAACAAAGGCGCGCCAAGGCGGGTTAGCCGGTTTTTTTAGCGGCGGGGTCAGCACCGAAAAGCTGCTGCGCGACGAACAGGTGCGGGTGCAAACCGCGCTTGATACCCTTGCCGCAGAAGACCCGGGTGCCTATGCCCAGTTGATCAGCGACATTAACGCCACCCTGAACCCCACCAACAAGCTGTTGATCGCCGCCATCAACCGCAACCCGTTTTTCAAGGCTTACGAGGCCGGTCTGGCGCAGCTGCGCGCCCAAAATGGCGGCATGATTGACTATGCCGAGTTTGATCAACGCATCGCCATCGCCACCGTGCTGCAAAACCTGATAGAGGCGATTCCGACGGGTGGTTAGGCCCGACGGATGGTTAGGCCCGACGGATGGTTAGGGTTGTCGCGGCGGGCAAACCTCTGTAAGTAACGCACGAATTCAAGTTTTTGGAGCCGTAAGCATGGCTTTGCTGGTAATGAAATTTGGCGGCACCTCGGTGGCCGATCTGGAGCGTATTCGCGCTGTGTCCATCAAGGTCAAGCGCGAGGTCGCGCGCGGCTACCGCGTGATCGTGATTGTGTCGGCGATGTCGGGCGAAACCAACAAACTGGTGGGCTTGGTCGGCGCTGCCGCCAGCGGTGAAGACGCCGAGGCCCCCGGTTTTTATGACGCCCGTGAATATGACGCGGTGGTTGCGTCGGGGGAGCTTGTGACCTCTGGTCTGATGGCGATTGTGTTGCAGGAAATGGGCATTCAGGCCCGCAGCTGGCAGGGCTGGCAGGTGCCGGTTAATACCACCGCTGCCCACGGCGCGGCGCGTATAGAGAGCATTCCGCGTGAGAATTTGGACCGGAAATTCGGTGAGGGCATGGAGGTCGCGGTGATCGCGGGCTTTCAGGGCGTGGCACCCGATGGCCGCGTTACCACGCTTGGGCGGGGTGGATCAGACACCACCGCCGTGGCTTTTGCCGCCGCGCTTGAAGCCGAGCGTTGCGATATTTACACCGATGTAGACGGTATTTATACCACCGACCCGCGCATCACCGCCAAGGCCCGCAAGCTTGACAAAATCGCTTTTGAGGAGATGCTGGAGCTGGCATCATTGGGGGCAAAAGTGCTGCAAACCCGCTCGGTCGAGCTGGCGATGCGCAACAAGGTGCGCCTGCAGGTGCTTAGCAGTTTTAGCGACGAACCGGGCACACTGGTTTGTGACGAGGATGAAATTATGGAATCAAATGTGGTAACCGGCATTGCCTGCTCGCGCGACGAGGCCAAGCTGACGCTGATTTCGGTGGCTGACCGCCCCGGGGTGGCGGCGGCAATCTTTGGCCCCTTGGCCGAGGCGGGCGTTATTGTCGATATGATTGTGCAGAATATCTCCGAGGAAGGCCGCACCGACATGACGTTTTCATGCCCGGTGGCCGATGTTGCCAAAGCCGAGCGCGCGCTAGAGGCCGCCAAGGCGCGCGGCGAGTTCAATTACCGCGAGCTTGATAAAGACACCGATGTCGCCAAGGTTTCGATCGTTGGTGTTGGCATGCGTTCCCACGCCGGTGTGGCGCAGAAAATGTTCAAAAACCTTGCCGATGACGGGGTGAATATCAAGGTCATCACCACCTCTGAAATCAAAGTTTCTGTGTTGGTGGACCGGAAATACATGGAACTTACGGTGCAATCATTGCATGATGCTTTTGATTTGGACCGCGCCCCCTAGGCGCCCAACACCAGAGGCCCCATGGTTGAACGCAAAGGGATCAACTCCCAAACCTTGCTGAAAAGGCTGCGGGACGCGCTGGCCGAAGCCGGTGAGGGCCAGGAACGGCTGGACCGTATCACCTATCTCATCGCCTGTTCGCTTGAGGCCGAGGTTTGCTCGATCTATCTGCGGCGCGACGAAACCACCCTTGAGCTTTGCGCCACTTATGGGCTTAAAGCCGAAGCCGTGCACCAGACACGGCTGCGGGTCGGGCAGGGGCTGGTGGGGCGGGTCGCCGATAAAGCGGTGCCGATCAACCATGCCGATGCGCCCTCGGCCCGTGGTTTTCGCTATATGCCCGAAACCGGAGAGGAGGTATTCTCCTCTTTCATCGGGGTGCCGATCCAGCGATTGGGCGAGGTTCTGGGCGTGTTGGTGGTGCAAAGCAAAGACGCGCGACGCTATTCGGATGATGAAATTTACGGGCTTGAGGTCGTGGCGATGGTGATCGCCGAAATGACAGAGCTTGGTGCCTTTACCGGCCCCGATAAAATGGCGATCGCGGCCCAGCACCAGTTGCCGTTTTTCGTAAAAGGCTTGCGTGGCCAAGAGGGCGTAGCTGAAGGCGTGGTGCTGCTGCACGAACCCCATATCGTCATCGCCAACCCCGTCGCCGACGACCCCGAGGTCGAGGCCGCCCGCCTGCAAGAGGCATTGGATGCGCTGGTTGAAGAAATAGACGAAATGCTCGACAAGGGGGCGGCGATTGGCGAGCACCGCGATGTGATGGTCGCTTACCGTTTGTTTGCCCAAGATAAAGGCTGGCGCAAACGGATGTTTGATACGGTCGAATCAGGGCTGGCGGCGGAAGTCGCGGTTGAAAAAGAACAAACCTCGACCCGCACGCGCATGGCCCGCGTGCAAGACGAATACCTGCGCGAGCGCCTGCATGACCTTGATGATCTGGCCAACCGGTTGCTGCGTATTTTAACCGGCCGCGAGGACGCGGAGGCGCGCGGCATACCTGAAAATGCCATATTGGTGGCGCGCAATATCGGCCCCGGCGAATTGCTGGATTACGGCAAAAAGCTGAAGGGCGTGGTGCTCGAGGAAGGCTCGGTCGGCTCGCACGCCGCCGTGGTGGCGCGCTCGCTGGCCATACCGCTGGTGATCCACGCGAAGCGCATAACGCGTGAGGCCCTAAGCGGTGACCCGATACTGGTTGACGGCGAAACCGGCATTGTGCACCTGCGCCCCGAAGACACCGTAGCCGCCGCCTTTCGTGAGAAAATCGCCATGCAGGCCGAGGCGCAAGAGGCATACAAATGCCTGTGCGGCATGCCCGCCACCACCCGCGACGGGGTTAATATAGGCATGCATATGAATGGCGGGCTGATGGTTGATTTGCCCAGTCTTATCCCCTCGGGGGCCGAGGGGGTGGGGCTTTACCGCACCGAATTGCAGTTTTTGATCCGCGCGCATGTGCCGCGACGGGGCGAGCTGGTAAAGCTTTATGCCAAGGTAATGGACGCAGCGGGCGACAAGCCGGTGGTGTTTCGCACCCTCGATATCGGCTCTGACAAGGCGCTGCCCTATATGAAACGCCCCGAAGAACCAAACCCGGCGCTGGGCTGGCGCGCGATCCGCATCGGGCTGGATCGGCCCGGCGTAATGCGGATGCAGCTGCAAGCGCTGATCAGGGCCGCCAATGGCCGTCCGTTGACGGTGATGTTTCCGTTTATCGCCCAGTTTGAAGAGTTCCGCGAGGCACGATCGCGGTTGTTGCGCGAGCTTGAGCGCGAGGCGGCGCAGGGCCACGCGGTGCCCGAAAGCGTGCGCATCGGCGCGATGCTTGAAACCCCGAGCCTTGCCTTTGCCCCCGACCAGTTTTTTGAAATGGCCGATTTTATCTCGATCGGCGGCAATGACCTGAAACAGTTTTTCTTTGCCGCTGACCGCGAAAACGAGCTGGTGCGCCAGCGTTATGACACCCTGAATGTCAGCTTTTTAACCTTTATCGAGCAAATTTCAGAACGCTGCACACGGCTTGAAACCCCGCTTTCGTTTTGTGGCGAAGACGCCGGCCGACCGGTTGACGCCCTTGCGTTTGTTGCCATGGGGTTGCGCACGTTGTCGATGCGTCCGGCCTCGATCGGGCCGGTCAAACGGTTGCTGCGCGCCGTTGATCTTGGCACGGTGCGTGCGGTGATCAACACCGCCCGCGCCTCGGGCGACCAATCGGTGCGCCCGGCGCTGATGGCATGGCTGAAAGCGCGAAAAATACCGGTTTAGTCGCGACTTTTATAGGCATACTGATACGAATAGTCGCCGGCACCCTGCTTGGCGTCCTTGGGTGAATAGGCGTTCAAAACCGCGCCGCTGGCCTTTAGCCCGTTGTTTTCGAGCGTTTTTAGCGAGGCCGCTATCTCGTTGATATGGGTAAACAGATGCCGCACCACCAGCATGGTCATGCCCGCGTATTTGCCAATAATCATCGGGTCTGTAACCGCCAGCACCGGCGGCGCGTCCATCAGGGTCAGGTCAAAACGGGTGTCAAGATAGGCGCAGAAGTCGGCGAAATTCTGGTGCATGAGCAGCTCTGACGGGTTGGGCGGATAGTGCCCCGCAGGGATAAAATGCAGGCCGGTATCGGCATCGGTGTGGATAACATCTTCGATTTTGGCGTCGCCCGCCAAAACATCGGTCAGCCCCGGCGCGGCTTTGCCAATATTGAAATACCGGCGCAGGTAACCGCGGCGGATATCGGCATCGACCAGACAAATATTTTGCCCCGCCTGCGCCATCACCGTTGCAAGATTGACCGATACAAATGATTTGCCCTCGCCGGGGCGCGAACTTGTCATCAGCATGATGCTTGATTTCGCGTCCAGCATGCCAAAATGCAGGCTGGTGCGCAGGCTGCGCAGGGCCTCGATTGCCATGTTGGTTGGTTCGGTTTTGGCCAGTATCGGCCTTGATTTGTTGCGCCTGTCAGCGCCGCCATATTCGCCGTTACCGACCTTTTGCACCGAGGCATAAACCGATAGCCCGAGCGTCTCGATCTGCTCTTGCCCGACAACGCCGCGGTTGATCAGTGAGCGAAGCAGGGTTAGGCCGAGCGCAAACACCAACCCCAGTATGGTCGCGATCGCGACAATAACCGCCTTTGCCGGTTTGACCGGTGTTGAAAACGCCATCGGCGAGTCGATGATCCGGATATTGCCGATGGTGCCGGCCTTGATCACGCTCAGTTCCTGGGCGCGGTTCAGCAGTTGCAGATATATCTGCCGGGTGACCTCCAGATTTTGTGTCAGGCGCAGCATTTCAAGCTGGGTTTCGGGCAGGTTTACGGTTTGGGCGCGGATGTCTTTCAGCCGTTGTTCAAGCTGGGCGCGGTTGTTCAAAAAAGTCTGGTAGACCGGATGAGCGCGGGTATAGCGTTTTTGCAGTTCTTGCTCGTCTAGCGCCATCTGGTTGAGCTGGGCCTCGATTTGCACCGATTGCTCCAGCATCGCGCGGGTTTCAAAGCTAAGATCAACCGTGTCTTGTGACAGCTTATAGGCGTTAACGGCGTTTTCGGCGGTGCGCATGTTTGCCTCGGCGTCGGGCAACTGGTTTTGAATGAACGTCAGGCTGCTTTCGGCCTCAGCCGCGTTGCGGACGACGTTTTGCAGCAGGTAGACCTCTCCGATTTTACCCAAAATGGCCGCAGCGCGCGCCGGATCGTCATCTAGCATCGTAAGCTGCAGGATAGACGATTTTTTGCCCCGTTCGGTGATAGACAGGTTGGTGCGCAATGCTTTGAGCGTATCGGCGAAACTGTCTTTTTGCAGGATATACTGCTTGCCGGCATCGCCGGTGATACTGTCAACCAACACCGCAAACCCGAGCGCGGGGGCGCGTAAGCGTCGCCCGATGACGCCGCGCAAAGGGGCGGTATTTGGCAGCCTGATTTCATAGGTGTTGTCGCCCAGATAGGTTAGCAAAATCGGCGCGCCGAGCAGGGCGTCGGGCACGTCCAGCATGGCAATGCGGATGGCCTCGCCGTTCCAGGCATAGCTCGAAATATAGGAAATATCCGGGTTTGGCAGCGGCGTGCGCGCTAGAAAGTTACCAATAAGCGGCAGGCGCTTTGGTTCGGCCGACAGGTCGAGGTTTAGCGCTTCAACCACGTTGCCCAGTATCATCCGCGAGCGCAAAATCTCGATCTCGGACACCGATTGCGGGGAATCGGAAAACAGCCCGGTAAGATCCGCAGACAGCGCCAGGCCGCCGCTGGATTTCTCCTCTAGCTGGATCAGGCTGTCGGCTTTATAGATCGGCGTGCCAAGCAAGGCGATGGCGACCCCGACCAACAAGCCAGCCAGAGTTATCGCCAATATGCTGAATTTTCGCCGGTAAAACAGCCCGAAAACCTCAAGCAAATCAATTTCGGAATCGTTGTGGTCTGGCATCAGTTCTGCCCCAGTTTGGTCGCCCATCTGGCGGTGGCATCAGCGAGTTGGGCAAAAACCAGTTGGTGAAATTCGCGGCTCTTTTTATAGGGATCGGCGATGTCTTGCTGGTCACACCATTGGCCAAGCAGCATGGTTTTGCCGCTGGCCGCGGGTGCTTTTTGCGCAATGACCCTTGTGTGGCCCTTTTCGAGCGCAAGGATCAGGTCAAACCCCTGCGCCAGTTCGGCGGTGAATTGCCGCGCGATATGGCCGCTAACACTGACCCCGCCATTGGCCGCGACCTCGCTGGCCAGCGGGTCGGGCCCGTGGCCCTCTAGCGCGGCGATTCCGGCAGATTCAACCCGCAACTCCGGGCAGGATTTGGCCAATAACCGTTCGGCAACCGGAGAGCGGCAGATATTGCCGACGCAAACAACCAAAACCGAATTTATCATTATAGGCCATTCCCGATAAGCTGCGCCTGCCGCACCGCCCCGATGGTCGGGATGAGCTGGCTGATAAGCTGGTTCCAGCGCGCCGCGGGATCCGCGACAATATAAACCACATCATCGGCGTGCAGCTTAAAACTGGTTGCCAACACAAAGGCAAGCGGGGTTGTGGCGTCTAGCTGAAACACGTCAATGCCCACGGCGCGGTTGCGAAATACAAATATGCCCTTGGCGTCGGCGCTGGCCTCGTCTAGCCCGCCCTGGCGGGTGATTGCCTCGGTCAGGCTAATATTGCCGCTGCCCAGATCAACGATGCCGGGTTTGGTGATTTGCCCCAGAATATAGGCTTGGCGCGTCGTTGCCGCCGGCACGTTTATGATGTCGCCATCGCGCAGCACAGGGTTGCTGCCGCCGTGTCCGTTCTCTAGAAAGCGACGCAGGTTAACCCTGTTATCCTTTCCCTGTCGGCGGATGTTAACACGCTGGCTATCGGCGGTTGCGGTCATGCCGCCCGCGGCGTTGATCGCCTCTAGCAGGGTAAGCGCGATGTTGTTGAGCGGCAGAGATTTGGGGGCCGAAACCGCCCCGGTCACCACGACTTTGCGGGCATTGAAGGCCGCAATTTTTACTTCGATCTGCGGGTCGGGGATATATTCTGCCAGCCGCTCGGTAAGTTCGCGCTGCACATCGCCAACCAACCGCCCCGCAACGCGAACCTGCCCGAGATAGGGGTAAAAGATACTACCGTTAGCATTGACGCTACTGCCTGATTCAACCTGGCTGCGCTGCGGGCCTGCTGGCAGGGTTAGTTCGGGGTGGTCCCACACGGTGATGCTTAGCACATCACCAACGCCGATATTATATTGCCAGTTCGCCCGCGCCGAAGACAGCCGCGACGACGAGGGCAGCAGCGGGGTGGCGGCACTATAACGGCCGATGTTTTCCGGTGAAAGCCGGATGATGCTTACGTCGTCGGGTATCGATTGGGCTTGTGCCCCGGCCTCTACCGGAAAACCGGTGCGTGACACACTGGCGCAACCGGCCAACACCAGCATGAGCAAAACAATAGCGGGCCGGAAAGGGAGGATCAGTTTAGAAAGAATCATTTTTAGCCCAATTTGATCAAACTCTTCGAGATTGATAGCATGATACAGATGTTGAGATATGGTTAACGGCTATTCTGCACTGCTGGCTTTCTGGAGGGTAACCGCGCCAAATTGCCGGGTGCGACGGCTATAGTCTTGCAGCGTGGCCTCGAAAACGTCGCGGGTAAATTCCGGCCATGACTGATCCAGAAACGCGAATTCCGAATAGGCGCTCTGCCAGGTCATAAAGTTGGAAAGCCGCATTTCGCCGGCCGTGCGGATAATCAGATCAGGGTCGTGTTGGCCTTTGGTATCAAGATAGTCCGCAAAGCTGGTCTCGGTGATATCGTCAAGCGTCAGCGCGCCTTGCTGCACCTGCCGTGCAATGGCTTTGGTGGCGCGCACCAGCTCGTCGCGCCCGCCGTAGTTGATCGCGATATTAAGGTCGAGACCGCTGTTATTTGCGGTCAGGGAACGCAGGTTTTCCATCAACCGCAGAATATCGGGCGATAGCGGCGTGGGATCGCCCAAAAAACGCACACGCACATTCTTTTCGTGAAGCTCAACCAGATTATTGGAAAGATAGCCACGAAACAGCTTCATCAACCCCTCGACCTCATGCGCGGCGCGGCGCCAGTTCTCGGTTGAAAAGGCATAAAGGGTCAGGGTGTCGACCCCCAGCTCGGGGCAGCATTTTACGATCCGCTTTACCTGCGTTGCCCCGCGTTTATGGCCGATCAGCCGTGCCAGCCCGCGCCGTGTGGCCCAACGCCCGTTCCCGTCCATTATAATTCCTACATGCATGTTTCTTCCTTTAACATTCGATTCCCGGCAAAAGTCGGTGACGGATAGATCATAGCCTGCACTTTTTCAGTTTTGCCGCCAAATTACAAGCTATACTTGCTTGTAGCAGGTGTATGTGCACGCAATGGGCGAAACGCCTACCCATGGCAAAATCTTCACGAGCCTTAATAAGGTATGCGTGTTTAATAACCAAATCATTAACCCGGGCCGCATTCGGGCGGGGCAATTGCGTGTAGAATGTTCGGGTGCGTGGCGGCGGCGTTTGTGGACGCGTGGGTTAAAGCGCAAAATTTCGCCCTGTGGCAAATTGCTGTTTCCAAAACCACGAGAATCGCGCTAAACCCGAGTAGAATCATCGGGTATGAAAAAGGGAAACATTATGACCGTCACCAAAGATCAGGTTCTGGCCGCGCTGGCCACGGTGCAAGACCCCGCCAGCGGCAAAAACATTGTCACTGCCGATATTGCCCGCGCGATCAGCATCGAGGGCGATACCGTGCGTTTCGTGCTTGAGGTCGAGGCCGCGCGTGGTGGCGCGATGGAGCCGGTGCGGCTAGAGGCGGTAGAGGCGGTCGAGGGGTTGACCGGTGTTGTTAAAGTGTCGGCGCTGGTGACCGCGCATTCGGATAAACCGGTGCCGAATTTGGGCACAGGCGGGGCCAAGCCAGCGCCGCAGGGGCCACAACGCATTGCCGGTATTCGCCATATTGTTGCCGTGGCCTCGGGCAAGGGCGGGGTTGGCAAATCAACCGTATCTGCCAATCTGGCGGTGGCGATGGCTGAAACGGGCCTGAAGGTCGGGCTGCTTGATGCTGATATTTACGGCCCCTCGCAGCCGCGGATGCTGGGCACAAATGCCCGCCCCAAAGCGGTGGGCGAGCGCGGCATGGCCCCGGTTGAGCGTTACGGCGTCAAGCTGATGTCGATGGGGCTGATGATGCGCGAAGACGAGGCCGTGGTTTGGCGCGGCCCGATGCTGATGGGCGCCCTGCAACAGATGCTGACACAGGTCGCGTGGGGCGCGCTTGATGTGCTGGTGATCGACCTGCCGCCCGGCACCGGCGATGTGCAGTTGACCCTAAGCCAGAAAACCGAGGTCACCGGCGCGGTTGTGGTCTCGACCCCGCAGGATATCGCCCTGCTGGACGCCCGCAAAGCGCTTGATATGTTTCGTAAAACCAATGTGCCGGTGCTCGGGATCATTGAAAACATGTCGACCCATATTTGCAGCGAATGCGGCCACGAGGAGCACATATTCGGCCATGGCGGGGCGCAGGCCGAGGCCAAAAAGCTGAACCTGCCGTTTTTGGGTGAAGTGCCGCTGGATATCGAAATTCGCCTTGCCAGCGATAGCGGTAAACCGATCGTGGTGGCCGCGCCCGACAGCGCGCAAGCCAAGGCGTTCAAGGATATCGCCGCCAACCTGCTGGCCCAAAAGGCGCTAGGGGGTTAACCCTTTGGTGAAAAGCTCGGTCAAATAGGCCTTGGCGGTGGCAAAGCGGTTTTCATAGCCGCTATCCATGATGGTGCGGATCTGGGTATCGAAATCGGCGTAATGCTGGGTGGTGGCCCAGATCGAGAAGATCAGATGATGCGGGTCAACCGGCGCGAGTTTGCCCGCATCTATCCACCGCTGGATCACCGCGGATTTTTCGATCACCAGCTCTTTGAGCCGCCCGTTAAGGGTATCTTGGCTGCGCGGGGCCTCTTGTATGATTTCGTTGGCAAATAACCGGCTTTCGCGGGGGTATGCCTGCGCCAGTTCGAGCTTGCGCTCGACATAGCCGCATATTTCGCCAATCGGGTCGCCATCGGGGTTTATATGCGCCAGCGGCTCCAGCCATTTTTCCATCAGGCCCGAGATCAGCTCGGCATGCAGGGTTTCTTTGGAGGCGAAATAGTAAAGCAGGTTGGGTTTTGATAGCCCGGCCTGTTCGGCGATCAGATCAAGCGTTGCGCCGCGAAAGCCGCGTTTTGAAAACACCTCGAGCGCGGCGCGTAAAATAGCACCGGTTTTTTCGCGTTGAATGCGGGTTGGCTTCAGGGTGGTTTTGGCGCGCGGCAGTTTTTCTGGTGGTTTGGTCACGCTGGCGGCTTCCCATTGGCTAGGTTTCTTGTGCGGTGATGTTTGCGGGCGGCGCAAACCTGTTACGCCCAATTGTGTCTTGTCGCGGCGCTATCGTCAAGCGCGCAAGACGGTTGTCGTGGTTGTGAAGTGGT
>CAYWXQ010000063.1:11339-12601 GCA_964462475.1 uncultured Rhodobacterales bacterium
CTGTTAAGGTGTCTTCCAACACGACAAAGGAATACAAAAATGACAAAAAGACGAAAGTTTTCAGACCTATTCAAGGGCCACCGGCTCAAGCGCGGGATGCGGGCTTTATTTCAATCACCTGAACCCCGTGCGGGCTGGCCGATAGCGCGATTTCACCGGCTTTCAGGCGCTGGGCGTCAGCCCCGAACACCTCATACCGCCAGCCCTTTAGGGCGTGCACATCGGGCGCGTCCTCGGACGCGATGCGGTCAAGGTCGGCGGCCGTGGCAATCAGCTTGCTGGCCACGCCCTCAGCCGAGGATTTTGCCTTTAGCAGCACCCGCAGCAGGTCACCCAGCGCCTCGCTGCCTTGGGGTTTTTCGCGGGGCTTGGGCGGTTTGGGCAGGTCTTTTTCGGGCAGCGCCAACCCGGCCTTAACCGCCTTTAGTATCCCTTCGGCGATCGGGCCTTTGCGACCCTCGCGCAGCAGTCTCGAGCGCGAAAGATCGTTCAGATCTTTGGGTTTATTCGCCGCCAGTTCCAACAACGCATCATCCTTGAACACCCGTGGTCGCGGGATGTTGCGGTCTTGGGCATAGCTTTCACGAAACTGCGCCAGCGCGTGCGCCACCGCCAGAAACCGCGGTGAACTGGTGCGGGTTTTCAGCCGCTTGCCGGCGTCTTCGGGGTTGATGATATAGGTTTCGGGGTTCATCAAAACCGCCAGTTCTTCCTGCACCCAGCCCTCACGGTTTTTGGCTTTAAGCTCGGCGGCCAGATATTCGTAAACCACCCGCAGGTGGGTCACATCGCCGATCGCGTATACTTTTTGTTTGTCGGTCAGCGGCCGGCGCGACCAGTCGGTAAAGCGGCTTGATTTATCAACCTGCTCGTGCGCGATCTTGCGCACCAGGGTTTCATAGCCGACCTGCTCACCAAAGCCGCAAACCATCGCCGCGACTTGTGTATCAAAAAACGGTTTCGGGATAACCCCGCCCTCGACCGCGAAAATCTCGAGGTCTTGCCGCGCGGCGTGGAACACCTTGACCACGTTTTCGTCTTTAAACAGCGCATAAAGCGGGGCAAGATCAATGCCATCTGCGAGGGGGTCTATCAGCGCGCCGCCTGTGTCACCCTCGCCCGGCATCGCCACCTGCACCAGACAGAGCTTGGAATAATAGGTGCGCTCGCGCAAAAATTCGGTATCTACGGTAACGTAGGGGTGGGCGGCGCAGGCGGTGCAAAACGCGGCCAGCGCCTCGGTGGTTGTTATTGTTTTCATA
>CAYWXQ010000064.1:0-12550 GCA_964462475.1 uncultured Rhodobacterales bacterium
ACGCTAACACAGCACACCCCGCTTACTATCGCGGAGGATATATTAGTTGACAACCCGAAGTATGTCGTGATGAGCTGCGCCGGTAATGATTAATTTGGCGGGCTAACGGCAGGGCCAAGCAAAGCGCCGCTGGCATTTTTGTATCGCATGGTAAAACAAAGCTTTCCCACGCTTGAATATGATGGCACCGAAGAATGGCTGGGCCACCGCCCGACCCTTGCCGACAGCCTGCCAATGATCGGCGAGATCGGCAATTCCGGCATTTATACCGGACTGGGTCACCACCATATTGGCCTGACAGCGGGGCCAAAAACCGGCCGGATATTGGCAGCCCTGATCGCAAGCCAGCCCCCCGACACCGATATTTCGGCCTTTGCCCCGCAGCGGTTCAGCTAACATACGGGGCTGGCATCGGGGGCCGGCATGGTGATATTTTTGCAAATATCGCCACGCCCTCTTGCCTTTTACCGCCCGCGGCGCGAGGCTCGCCCAAAGCTGAAAAGGACCCCGCATGACCCCCCGTTTTTCAACCGCCAAAACCACCATACCAATTTATGTAACCCCGGAAACCGCGCTCGGGCAAACGCTGGATACCCTTGATAGCGCCGCCCGCAACTGGGTGCGGGCCAGCGGGTTTACCGCCAAGCTCGGGCAGGTGGTGCCGATACCGGGGGCTGATGGCACGGTGCGCGCGGTGCTGGCGGGCTGGGGCGACAGCGCGGCGCGGCGGCGCGGCTGGTTTCATATGGCCGCCATTGCCGCCAAACTGCCCGCAGGCGATTACCGGCTTGAAAGCGGCCTCGATCGGCCTGAGCTGAAAGAGGCGGCGCTGGCATGGTTGCTGGGCAGCTACCGTTTTAACAAATATAAAGACCAGCCCGCGCAAAAAGCACGGCTGGCCTGCCCGCAAGGGGTTGATGGCACCCGGCTGATGCTGGAGGCCGAGGCGGCCTTTCTAACCCGCGATCTGATCAACACCCCCGCCAATGATATGGGGCCAAACGCGCTGGAAGCGGCGTTTATGGCGCTGGCCGGGCGCCACAAGGCCAAGGCTGGATCGATTGTCGGTGATGACCTGCTAAAAGAAAACCTGGGGCTGATCCACGCCGTTGGCCGCGCCGCCGAGCAGCCGCCGCGCCTGCTTGATATGATCTGGGGCGATGTAACCGCGCCTAAACTTACGCTGGTTGGCAAGGGCGTGTGCTTTGATACCGGCGGGCTTAATATCAAGCCCGGTGGTTCAATGGGGTTGATGAAAAAAGACATGGGCGGGGCGGCCAATGTGCTGGGGCTGGCGCATATGATCATGAGCCTGAACCTGAACGTGCGTCTGCGGGTGCTGGTGCCCGCGGTTGAAAACGCGATTTCGGCCAACGCCTTTCGGCCCGGCGATATTTTGCGCGCGCGGGGCGGGCTGACGATCGAAAACAACAATACCGATGCCGAGGGCCGCCTGGTGCTGGCCGACGCATTAGCGATGGCCGACGAGGAATCCCCCGATTTGCTGATCTGCATGGCCACCCTGACCGGCGCGGCGCGGGTGGCGCTGGGGCCTGATCTGCCGCCGTTTTATACCGATGACAGCGCCTTGGCCCACCAGATCACCCGCGCCGCCCGCGCCACCGCCGACCCCCTATGGCGCATGCCGTTCTGGGCGGGCTACGAGCCCCAGATCGAACCCGGCATTGCCGACCTTGATAACGCCCCAAAGGGCGGCATGGCGGGGTCGATCACCGCCGCGCTGTTCTTGCGCCGCTTCGTTGCCAACGCCGCACAGTTCGTGCATTTCGATATTTATGGCTGGGTACCTGAAAGCCGCCCCGCCCGCCCCAAAGGCGGCGAGGCCCAAGGCATCCGCGCCCTGCTGGCGGTAATCGAAGAACGCTTTACCTAAAGGCTGGCGTGTTTCAGGCTGGCAATGCCCAGCGCTTCCAGCACTTTTGCTTCAATCGCCCACGCATCAAGACCGGCGGATTTATACATATTCGCGGGGGTGTCTTGGGCGATAAACCTATCGGGCAAGATCATAGAGCGAAACTTCAACCCCGCGTCAAACACGCCTTCATCGGCCAGCAATTGCGCGACATGGCTGCCAAAACCGCCAACCGCGCCTTCTTCAATGGTGATCAGCGCCTCGTGGTTGGCGGCCAGATCAAGCACCAGCTCACGGTCGAGCGGCTTGGCAAAGCGCGCGTCGGCGATGGTCGGGGTTATGCCCCTTGCCGCCAAATTCTCGGCCGCTTTGCGCACCTCGCCCAGCCGCGTGCCCAGTGACAGGATCGCCACCCGCGCACCCTGTTGCACTATCCGGCCCTTGCCGATTTTTAGCACCTCGCCGCGTTCGGGCAGATCAACCCCCACGCCCTCGCCGCGCGGAAAGCGAAACGCGGACGGGCGGTCATTAATGCTGGCGGCGGTGGCCACCATGTGCATCAGCTCGGCCTCGTCAGCGGCGGCCATGACCACGAAATTCGGCAGGTTGCTTAGGAACGCAATATCAAAACTGCCCGCATGGGTCGGGCCATCGGCGCCAACCAGACCGGCGCGGTCAATCGCGAAACGCACCGGTAGCGACTGGATGGCGACATCATGCGCCACCTGATCATAGCCGCGCTGCAAAAAGGTTGAATAGATCGCGCAAAACGGCTTCATGCCGCCCGCCGCCAGACCGGCCGAAAACGTCACCCCGTGCTGTTCGGCCATGCCAACATCAAACATCCGGTTGGGGAAATGCTTGGCGAACACATCCATGCCGGTGCCATCAGGCATGGCGGCGGTAATGCCGACCACGCGGCTGTCAGCCGCGGCCTCGGCCACCAGCGCCTTGGCAAACACGCTGGTATAGCTTGGCGCATTGGGGATGGATTTTTGCTGCTCGCCGGTGACGATATCAAACTTGCCCCGGGCATGGCCACGGTCGGCCGAGCCTTCGGCGGGCGCAAACCCCTTGCCCTTTTTGGTGATGACATGAATAAGCACCGGCCCGTCGGCGCGCGCGTGCACCGTGCGCAACACACCCAGCAATTGCCCCATATCATGGCCATCGATCGGGCCAATATATGAAAACCCCAGCTCCTCAAACAAAGTGCCGCCGATGGTCATTGATTTAAGCATTTCCTTGGCGCGGCGTGCCCCGTCTTGCAACGGCGATGGCAGCAACGAGGCAAACCCCTTGGCCGCCGATTTCAGCTCCTGCAAGGGGGCCTCGGCGTATAGGCGCGACAGATAGCCCGACAGCGCCCCGACCGGCGGGGCGATCGACATGTCGTTATCGTTCAGCACCACAAACAGGCGTTTTTTCATGTCACCCGCGTGGTTCAGCCCCTCAAACGCCATACCGGCGGGGATAGAGCCATCACCGATCACCGCAATCGCATCGCCCAGCCCGTGGGCAGGGGCACCCCCCAGTTCACGCGCGGCGACAAAGCCGGTGGCCGCTGAAATAGAGGTCGCAGAATGCCCCGCCCCAAACGGATCATAGGCGCTTTCGGACCGTTTGGTAAAACCGGAAATACCGCCGCCCATGCGCAGACCGCCCATTTGCGCCCGCCGACCGGTCAGAATTTTATGGGGGTAGCATTGGTGGCTGACATCCCAGATCAGCTTGTCGCGCGGGGTGTCAAACACCGCGTGCAGCGCCACCGTCAGCTCAACCACCCCCAGCCCGGCCCCGAGATGGCCACCGGTTTTTGAGACCGCCGAAATGGTCTCGGCGCGCAGCTCGTCGGCAAGCTGCCGCAGCTGGGCGTCGTCCAGGTTTTTGAGGTCGGCGGGGCTGTTTACCGTATCAAGCAGCGGGGTTTGCATCGGTGTTCCTTAAGCAATTCTGGCCTTAAACCGTTCTGGTTATCGCAAATCGCGCGGCGGCGCGCAAGTTGTCGGCCCTTGGCCCGAAACCATCCAACGCTTCTATCGCCTGCGTTACAAGTGTGTCGGCCCGTGCCGCGGCCCCCGTTAACCCTAAAAGAGTTACGAAAGTTGCCTTGCCGGCGGCGGCGTCTTTTTGCAGGCGTTTGCCGGTGGCGGCCTCGTCGCCGATCACATCCAGAATGTCATCGCGGATCTGGAAAGCGTTGCCGAGCGCCGCGGCATAGGCGTGCAGCGGCGCGGGGTTTTGCCCTGCCAGCAACGCCCCTGCCCCCGCCGACCAGCGGATCAGCGCGCCGGTTTTCAGCGCTTGCAACCGGGTGATTTCATCAAGGGTCAGCGGGCTTGCGGCGGTTTCGGCGGCGATGTCAAAATCCTGGCCCAGCACCATGCCGTTAGCCCCCGCCGCGCGGGCAAGACTGGCGATCAACGCCAGTTTAGCTGTGGTATCAGTTTCCATATTCGCAATAATATCAAAGGCTTGTGTATGCAACGCGTCGCCGGCCAGCACCGCCGTGGCCTCATCCCACTTGATGTGCAGGGTGGGTTTGCCACGGCGCAGATCGTCATCATCCATTGCCGGAAGGTCGTCATGCACCAGTGAATAGGCGTGGATGCACTCAACCGCAGCGGCGGCGTCATCCGCCCCGCCCGCGCCAAACAGCGCCGCACTTTCAAACACTAAAAACGCCCGCAACCGCTTGCCGCTTGAAAGCGCGGCATAGCGCATCGCCTCGGCAATGCGGCCTTCGGTTGGCAGCCGTTCATCCAGCCGCTGCGCAACCCTTTGCGCGGCCGATTTCAGCGCGGTGTCGAACTCAGTCATAGGTAACGGCGGGTGCCCCTGTGGCGGTGCCGTCAGCCGATTTGGTGATTTGCGCGACCTTTTCCTCGGCCTCGGCCAGCTTTTTCTCGCAATGTTTTTTCAGCGCATCGCCGCGCTCGTAAAGCTTGATTGATTTCTCCAGCGGCACATCGCCTGATTCGAGCTGCCCGACCAGCGTTTCCAGCTCGGCCATCGCGTCTTCAAAACTCATTTTTGATACATCGCTCATGCGCTGTGCTCCTGCAAAACCTGAATGTGGGCGCGCACCAGCCCGCCCAATGTTGACAGGTTATAGCCCCCTTCCAAGCTCGACACCACCCGCCCGCCGCAATGTTTTTGCGCAGCTTGGCAAAGCAGGCGGGTGACGTGGGTAAAATCATCATCCGACCAGCCCAGATTGGCCAGCGGGTCGGCGATATGGGCGTCAAATCCGGCTGAAAGCAGTAAAAGCTCGGGCTTATAAGCATCGAGCGCGGGCAGAATCACGGTTTCGAGCTTTTCGAGGTATAGCGTGCCGGCGCTATGGGCGGGTAGCGGGATGTTGGTGATTTGCCCATGTGCGCCGCGCTCGCTGGCCGCGCCGCTGCCGGGGTAAAGCGGCATTTCGTGGCTCGAAAAAAATCGGATGCGGGGGTCGTCCCACAAGATATTTTGCGTGCCGTTGCCGTGGTGGACATCAAAATCAACGATCGCCACGCGGGTCAGGCCGCGGGCTTCAAGCGCGTGCAGGGCCGCGATAGCGACATTGCCAAACAGGCAAAACCCCATCGATTTTTCGCGCTCGGCATGGTGGCCCGGCGGGCGCATGGCGACAAAGGCATTGCCCGCATCGCCGCCCAGCACCCGGTCAACCGCCGCAATAATGCCGCCAACCCCGCGCCGCGCCGCCCGCAGGCTACCCGATGACAGAAAGGTGTCGGGGTCCAGCGCCACGGTGCCTGTGGCGGGCCGTTTTGCCGCCAACCCGTCAATATAGCTTTGCGGGTGGGCGCGCAAAATCGGGGCATCCCCGGCCAGCGGCGCGGATATGCGCTGCAACTCAAGCCCGGCGGTGGCCACCAATATGGCGTCGATGCGGGCGGCGCATTCTGCATGGCCCGTGGGCGGGTGGTGGCCCAGCGCATCGGTGTGGGTGATGAAAGCGGTTGTCATGCCCCCGAGCCTAGGCAATACTGACCCTTCCATCAAGGAGCCAAACATGCGTCTGTTGCTTTTTATGTTGCTGCTGCCCAGCCTGGCGCTGGCCCAACCTGCCGATATTTCGTTGGCGCAAGTGGCGGGTTTTGCCCGCGCCGATTTCAACGGCGACACCCGCACCGAACGCGTGGTGCTGACACTGGACCCCGAGGGGGTGATTGCCCTTTATATCTATGGCGAGGGCGAAGACGTGCCGCTGGCCTATATTCCTGACTTCGCCGCCACCACCGGCGACGCGCCGATCCTGCGGCAGCTGCCCGATAAAAGCTTTACCATCATGCTGACCGGCACCACCGGGCTGGGCTATTATGCCCGGGCGCGCAAGGTCACCTATGTGGATGACGGTTTCTATATCGTCGGGTTGTTAAACGAATTTTACCCCAAATCCGGAGAAGGCGTGCGGCGCTGCGCCTATGATTTGGCGGGCGGGGTGGTAACCATCACCCGCCTTTCCGGCGCGGTGCTTGAAACCCCCACCGATATCGGCCCATTGCCGTTGGATGGCACCCTGCCCGATTCGCTGACCAACCTGTGTGCCAACTAAGTGCCCGAACTACCCGAGGTTGAAACCGTGATGCGCGGGCTGCTGCCGGTAATGCAGGGCCAGCGGATTACGCGCGCACAGGTGCGCCGCGCTGGGCTGCGCCGGCCCTTCCCCGACCGGTTTGGCCAGCGCCTGACCGGCGCGCGGGTGCAGGGCATGGCGCGGCGGGCAAAGTATATTTTAATGGCGCTGGATAGCGGCGAATCACTGCTGGTGCATCTGGGCATGTCGGGCAAGGTAACAATCGACAAAAGCGGGGCCACGCCGCCCGCCAAGCACGACCATGTCGTGCTGAATATGGAAAACGGCGTGCGGATACTGTTTAACGATCCCCGCCGCTTTGGCGCGCTGGATCTGCTGGAAACCGCCACGCTCGACGGCCACAAACTGCTGGCTACCCTTGGCCCCGAGCCACTGGGAAACGGCTTTAACCCCGCATATTTCACAGCCCAGCTCAAGGGCCGCAAAGCCCCGATAAAATCCGCCATGCTCGACCAGAAAATAGTCGCCGGCCTTGGCAATATTTATGTATGCGAGGCCCTTTGGCGCGCCGGAGTCAGCCCTCTTTCCAGCAGTGCCTCACTGGATCCGGCGCGTGTGAGCCGCCTTGTAGGGCACATCCGCGATGTATTGGCCGAGGCAATCGCGGCGGGGGGGTCCTCGCTAAAAGATTACCGGCAAGCCAATGGTGATCTGGGTTATTTTCAGCATAGTTTCAAAGCCTATGGCCGCGAGGGTGCGCCCTGCCTGAAACCCGGTTGCAGCGGTAAAATTGCGCGCATCACCCAATCAGGCCGCTCCAGCTTTTATTGCCCCGCCTGCCAGCATCGGGCTTGACCAAAAGGGCAGCCATGCTACACCTTTGAGCCTGAACAATTAAGGATTCCTTCATGGCCTACGAAACCATTATTGTTGACGTTGACGACCACGTCGCCCTGATCACCCTGAACCGCCCCGAGGCGCTAAACGCGCTGAACGCCCAGCTATTGGGCGAGCTCGGGCAGGCGCTGGCGGCGGCGGATAGCGATAAAAACGTGCGCGCCATCATCATCACCGGTTCAGACAAAGCTTTTGCCGCCGGCGCCGACATCAAGGAAATGTCTGAAAAGAGCTTTGTCGATATGTTCATGCAAGATTATTTTACCGCCGAAACCGACGCCATAACCAAAATCCGCAAGCCGGTCATTGCCGCGGTGGCGGGCTTTGCGCTGGGCGGTGGTTGCGAGCTGGCAATGATGTGCGATTTTATTATCGCCGCCGACACCGCCAAATTCGGCCAGCCCGAGGTCAACCTCGGCGTGATGGCAGGTATTGGCGGCACCCAGCGGCTAACCCGGTTTGTTGGCAAATCCAAAGCGATGGAAATGAACCTGACCGGCCGTTTTATGGATGCGAACGAGGCCGAACGCTCGGGGCTGGTAAGCCGGGTAGTGCCCGGCAAAGACCTGCTGAAAGACGCCAAGGCCACGGCGGCAAAAATCGCCGAAAAATCAATGCTGACGGTGATGGCGATCAAGGAAACCGTCAACCGTTCATATGAAACCACCCTGCGCGAGGGCCTGCTTTATGAGCGGCGGGTTTTTCATGCGCTTTTCGCCACCGACGACCAATCAGAGGGCATGGCGGCGTTTTCTGAAAAACGTTCGCCGCAATTTCGCGATAAATAACGCTGTAAGTGTTGACTCTGCTCCCTAGCGGGGGTAGAGGAACGCTCTATCGAATTATACGAAAAACCGGATCATCAAATATGGCTAACTCGCCCCAATCAAAAAAACGTGCCCGCACCGCTGACCGCCGTGCTGTTATCAACAAAAACCGCCGCACCCGGATCAAGACCTATATCCGCCGCGTTGAGGAGGCCATCGCCGGTGGCGATCAGGCCGTGGCCGCTGATGCGTTCAAAAAAGCCGAACCCGAAATCATGCGTGGCGTGACCAAGGGCATCTGGCACAAAAGCACCGCCAGCCGCAAAGTTTCGCGCCTCGCCAAGCGCGTGAAAGCGATGGCGGCATAACACAACTGCCCGTTTCGGTTTTTTGAAAAGCACGCTTTTGGCGTGCTTTTTTATTTGACACAAAAAAGACAAAATACTGTGATTCGCGCTATTGCCCGAATCTGCGCTCCTAGGTTAGCGTCTACCAGAGCTAGGCGATCTGCCGCATTCTGCCCGAAAGCGCTGTCGAAATATCAGTTTTTTGCTGCCGAAACTATGTTTTCGGAACGATTTCTGTTGTTTTACGCTATGCATAATTAAAAACCGCCCCCAGGCAGGGCAATACCGCGACAAGCGGACGGGACAAAAATGAACACCATTTGCCATAATGAAAGCTGGGGCCGGATCAGAACCGAATTGCGCGATTCAATCGGGGTTGACGCCTTTAACAACTGGATAGAACCGTTGGGTTTTCTGGGGGTTGATGTCGGCGTGGCCCGGTTTTCGGTGCCGACCAGTTTTATGGGCAACTGGGTGTCGCGCAACTATGCCGACGCCATTATGGGCCTGTTCGAGGCCGAAGGGGTCGAGGTTGGCCGCCTGGGCTTTACCGCGCCAACGCAGGCGGCCTCAAAACCCCGGTCGGCGGCCCCCGTTGCCGAAAAAACCGTAGAGCCGGTATTGGCCTCGTCGCCGCTGGACAGCCGCTTTACCTTTGAGCAATTCGTGGTCGGCGCCCCTAACGAGCTGGCCCACGCCGCCGCCCGCCGCGTGGCCGAGGGCGGCGAGGTCAGCTTTAACCCGTTGTTTTTATATGGCGGGGTTGGCCTTGGCAAAACCCACCTGATGCACGCTATTGCCCACGAGATCAACGCCACCCGCCAAGGCGCGCGGGTGCTTTACCTGTCGGCCGAACAATTCATGTTCCGCTTTGTGCAGGCCTTGCGTTTCAAGGATATGCATACCTTCAAAGAGCAGTTTCGCTCGGTCGATATGCTGATGATTGATGATCTGCAATTCATCGCCGGTAAAAACTCGACCCAAGACGAATTCTTTCACACATTCAACGCCTTGATCGAACAAGGCAAACAGATTGTCATTTCGGCAGACCGCTCGCCGGGCGAGATTGAAGGGCTGGAAGAGCGCATTCGCTCGCGCCTGCAATGGGGCTTGGTGGTTGACCTGCACCCCACCGATTATGAACTGCGGCTCGGCATTTTGCACGCCAAGGCCGAGGCGCAATCAAAGCGTAACCCCGATGTCGGGCTGGATGTGCGGGTGCTGGAGTTTCTGGCCCACCGCATTAGCAGCAATGTGCGGGTGCTTGAAGGCGCGCTGACGCGGCTGTTTGCCTTTGCCGATCTGGTTGGCCGCGATATTACGCTTGATATGGCGCAAGACACGCTGGCTGACCTGTTGCGCCAATCCGACCGCAAGGTGACGATTGACGAAATCCAGCGCAAGGTGGCCGAGCATTACAACCTGCGCATCGCCGATCTTTTAAGCCCACGCCGCGCCCGCGCCGTTGCCCGCCCACGGCAAGTAGCCATGTTTTTAAGCAAGAACCTGACCTCGAAATCCTTGCCCGAAATTGGCCGTAAATTTGGCGGGCGCGACCACACCACGGTGATCCACGCGGTGAAGCGGGTTGAGGAAATGCGCCAAACCGACAGCCAGATCGCCGATGATGTCGAACTGCTGCGCCGGATGTTGGAGGCATAGCTGGGCGTGATGCCCGCCCTACACCAACTAGCGCTTGAATCTTTAACCATTTCCGCTAGGGTTATTTTCCACTAAAAATCCGAAAACGGTGAGAATTATGAAAGCCAGTATCGAACGCTCTGCCCTGCTAAAAGCCATGAGCCGCGCGCAATCGGTTGTCGAACGCCGCAATACCATTCCGATTTTGGCCAATGTGCTGATCGAGGCCGAGGGCGACACGGTAAGCTTTCGCGCCACCGATCTTGATATAGAGGTGATCGACAAATCCCCCGCCCTGGTCGAACAGGCCGGCGCCACCACCGTGCCCGCCCATATGCTGCACGAAATCGTGCGCAAACTGCCCGATGGCGCCATGGTTGAGCTGCTGGACGATGGCACCTCGGGCCGGATGGAGATCACCGCAGGGCGCTCGCATTTCAGCCTCGCCACCCTGCCGCGAGAGGACTTTCCGGTAATGGCGAGCAGCGAATACGAATGCAATTTCGCCGCTAAAGCCCCGGTGCTGCGCCGCTTGTTCGACAAAGCCAAATTCGCCATTTCTACCGAGGAAACAAGGTATTACCTGAACGGCGTTTACATGCACGCCGCGCAGGGCACCGACGGGCTGTTGCTGCGCTGTGTGGCCACTGACGGCCACCGTTTGGCCCGCATAGACGCCACCCTGCCAATCGGGGCCGAGGAACTGCCGGGTGTTATTGTGCCACGCAAAACCGTGACCGAACTGCGCAAATTGCTGGATGATGACGATGCCAGCATCGCAGTATCGGTCTCAGAAACCAAAATTCGCTTTGCCACTCCCGAAATCACCCTGACCTCAAAGGTGATCGACGGCACTTTCCCCGATTACACCCGCGTCATTCCCACCGGCAACACCAAACGGCTAGAGGTCGACGCCGCCGAATTTGCCCGCGCGGTTGACCGCGTTTCAACGGTTTCATCGGAGCGCTCGCGCGCGGTCAAGCTTAGCCTAGACGAAGACCGGCTGGTGCTTTCAGTCAACGCGCCCGATAGCGGCGCGGCCGAGGAAGAACTGGCGGTGGCCTACGGCGACGAACACCTCGAAATTGGCTTCAACGCCAAATACCTGCTCGAAATCGCCAATCAGGTTGATCGCGAAAATGCGGTTTTCATGTTCAACTCATCCGGCGACCCGACCCTGATGCGCGAAGGCAATGACGACAGCGCGATTTATGTCGTGATGCCCATGCGGGTGTAAATGGCCACGCTCAAGGTTACCTCGCTTACCCTGTCGCATTTTCGCTCCTATAAACACGCCTGCATTGAAAGCGACGGCGGGATCATGGCGCTTTTTGGCCCGAACGGCGCGGGAAAAACCAATATACTTGAGGCCATTTCCCTGCTCTCGCCCGGGCGTGGTTTGCGCCGTGCCCCCGCCCCCGAACTTATGCGCCAGCCCGAGGCATTGGGCTGGAAGCTGACCGCCAAGCTCGACAGCCTCTCTGAAACCCACGAAATCAGCACTTGGTCAGAGGGCGACAGTGGCCGCGTGGTCGAAATAGACGGCAAAAAAGCCCCGCAAACGGCGCTCGGGCGCTTGGCGCGCATAATCTGGCTGGTGCCGGCAATGGACAGGCTCTGGATCGAGGGTGCCAGCGCGCGCCGCCGTTTTCTGGACCGGATGGTGATGAGCTTTCACCCCCGCCATGCCGAGGCCACCCTGACCTATGAAAAAGCGATGCGCGAACGCAACCGCCTGTTAAAAGACCAGGTCCATGATAATGCGTGGTATGGGGCGCTTGAATCGCAAATGGCCATCAGCGGGGCCGAGATTTACGCCAACCGTGCCGATGTTGTTGCCCGCCTGCATACGGCCCAAAGCGGGGCCCAAACCGCTTTTCCCGTCGCAGAACTTACCTTGATAGACACCAACCCGACCACGCCTGCCGGTCTGAGCGATGCTTTTGGCGCGGGCCGTGCGCAAGATATCAAAGCAGGGCGCACCTTGAACGGCCCGCACCGGTCTGATCTGGGGGCGATCTTTCAGGCCAAGGGGGTCGCGGCCAAATCCTGCTCGACCGGCGAGCAAAAAGCCCTGCTGATCTCGTTGATTCTGGCCAATGCCCGCGCCCTGCGCGACGATTTTGGCGCGCCACCCATTCTGCTGCTAGACGAGGCCACCGCCCATCTGGACGCCACCCGCCGCGCCGCCCTTTATGACGAGCTGCACGCGCTAAAGGCGCAAGCATGGCTTACCGGCACCGGCCCCGAGCTTTTTGAGCAGCTTGGCGCACGGGCAACGATGGTTTCGGTCTCAGAGCATAAAAACGGCTCTCTGATTGGTTAGATCAGCGGTATCAGCGGCACATTCAGGCAACCGGTTAGCACAGCAAAAACGGCAAAAAGAAGAGGGGTTTTTAGTCGCATTTCTGGCTCCAATAAAATTATTTGCCCACCTTACCCAATTTGTCTGGCGAACAAAACAATATTTGCAATCACCCCC
>CAYWXQ010000065.1:0-11048 GCA_964462475.1 uncultured Rhodobacterales bacterium
GGGCCTCTTGATCCACAATCAAGCGCTCTAACCTACTGAGCTACGCCGGCACTGTGGGGTGAATTACATCTGCACTCGTGTGATTGCAAGCCCAATTTGCTTGCCAAAGGTCGATTTGGGCGCTAGGCATTGGCCACGCTGAAAGGGCCGCATCATGGATATCAACAAACAAAGCGAAATTGCTGCTGATTTGCAAATCGGGCCGACCGACCAAGGCATGGTGCGCCTGTTCATCGAGGCTGACAATATCGCGATTCCCCTCGATTTTGACCCCGAAGAGGCCGAGGAGATCGCAGAAGAGCTGCTGGCGGCCGCAAAACGGGCGCGGGCTATCGCGCGCTAAGTTCGCGCCACGTTGTCTGGCCGGGGTGGCTTTAGCCAAGGCTACCAAGTGGTTTTTACAGCTTCGTTGCCGCATCGGCGCAACCTGTGGCACGAAATTTATAACGCCACCTTCTGGTCATTTATGTGTTCATTCATCGTTCCGGAATACACCTGAATAGACCTTCGGAATTCGCTAGAACCCTTCAAAGACAGCTAACCACCAACCATCAGCGGCATCACCACCACTTCAGAATTAGCGCGAATCGGGGTGAACCACGCCTCTTTATAGACCTCGCCATCGATCGCCAGCGATACCCCCGCCGCAATGGTTTCGGCCAATCCGGGATGGCGGGTGGCCAGCCGTTCCAGCAGGTCGCGGCTGGTGGTGGCGGCTATTTCCATCTCGGACTCACCATCGGTAAAGGCGCGCAGCGAGCCAAATATCACGACGCGCGCCATTTACGAAAGCACCTTGATGATACGCGGCGGCGACATTGGCAGTTGAAACATCCGCTGGCCAATCGCCCCCGCTACCCCGTTGGCCACGGCCGCCAGCGGTGGCACAATCGCGGTTTCACCACAACCGCGCACGCCGTAAGGGTGGCCGGGGTTCGGGACCTCGATAATCACGGCGTCAATCATCGGCAGGTCAGAGGCCACGGGAATGCGGTAGTCAAGAAACCCCGGGTTTTGCAACCGGCCATCGGTGCCGTAAATATATTCCTCGTTCAAAGCCCAGCCAATGCCCTGCACCGCGCCACCCTGAATCTGGCCCTCGACATAAGCGGGGTGAATGGCCTTGCCGACATCTTGAAACGCGGTATAGCGTTTGATGCTGCTAAAGCCGGTTTCGGGGTCGACCATAACATCAACCAGATGCACACCAAACGAAACGCCGGCCTTGTCGGGGGCGCCCTCGTGGTGGCCGGCGATCGGCCCGCCGGTTTTGCCGCTGGTGGCGGCGATATCGGCCAGTGACATCGGCGGAAAGTTACCGGCATTATGGCCGCTGGGTTGGGCGGCGCCGTCAACCCATTCGACAGCGTCTTCGTCGATCTCCCAGATCATTGCGGCGCGTTTACACAGCTCTTTTATCGCGGCATTGGCGGCGTTGATGGTGGCAATGCCGACCGCGAAAGTAACACGGCTGCCATCGGTGACATCCGAAAACCCGACCGAGGCCGTATCGCCAACAATGGTGCGGATGCGCTCATAGTCGATGCCTAGCGCCTCGGCGGCCATCATAGAGATCGAGGCACGCGAGCCGCCAATATCGGGGTTGCCCTCAACCAAGTTCACAGTGCCGTCTATATTTATTGCCATAGAAACAGATACTTGCCCGCCAAAGTTAAACCAGAAACCGCAGGCGACACCCCGGCCGGTATTTGGCGCGAGCGGTGCCGAATAATGCGGGTGGGCCTTGGCGGCCTTGAGGGCCTCCACCAAACCGATGGCCTTGAAGGTCGGGCCGTATGAGGCCTTTGTGCCTTCGCGGGCCGCGTTCAGCAGGCGGGTATCAATCGGGTCTAGCGCCAGTTTTTGGCACAATTCATCAATCACCGATTCAACGCCGTAAACCGCCATCGGCGCGCCAGGGGCGCGATACGAGATCATTTTGGGGCGGTTGGTCATCACATCCCAGCCCTCTGATTGCACGTTTTCAAGGTCATAGGACGCAAAGGCGCTCATCGCCCCCATCATCACCATCTGGTATGGAAACGCCCCGCCCTGATAGCGCAAACGCGCCTGTGCTGCGGTGATTTTGCCATCCTTGGTCATGCCGATTTTGACATCCATCGAGGCCGACATGGTGGGGCCAGAGGCGCGAAACACTTCTTCACGGCTCATCACCAGTTTTACCGGTTTGCCGGTTTTTTGCGACAGTTTAAGCGCCACCGGCTCGATGAAAACCGTGGTTTTACCGCCAAAACCACCGCCGATTTCAGAGGCCGTGACCCGCAGCTGGCTGGCATCTATATGCAGAATTTCGGCGCAAACCTCGCGCACCATATAGTGGCCCTGCGTGCTGCACCACAATTCGCCGCGCCCATCAGTGCCAAGATCGGCCAAGCAGGCATGGGGTTCGATATAGCCCTGATGGGTGGCGGCGGTTTTGAAATTGCGCTCGATCACGGTGTCGGCCTTGGCAAAACCGGCCTCGATATCACCATGGCCAAAACTGTAATAGCCAACCGTATTGCCGGAAACATCATCGCCCAGTTTGCGGGCCTTAACGCCTGCGTGCAGCACGGGCGCATCGGGGTGCATTGCCGCGTCAACATCGGTGACATGGGGTAGGGTTTTGTAAGTCACCTCGATCAGTTTCAGCGCCTCACCCGCGATCTTTTTGCTGGTGGCGGCAACGGCGGCAACGGCGTGGCCATCATAAAGCGCGCGGCCCTGTGCCATGCAGTTTTGCATGGTGTAGCGGGTCCAGCGGTTTTCGACATCGGCAAAATCGGCACCGGTGATCACGGCTTTTACACCCGGCAGGGCCTCGGCCTTACGGGTATCAATCGAGATAATTTCGGCATGGGCGTGCGGGCTGCGCAAAATGCGGGCGTGCAGCATGCCGGTGGATGATTTATCGGCACCAAACATGGCTTTACCGGTTACTTTATCCAGCCCGTCGGGGCGAATAGGGCGGGTGCCAAGGATTTTGAAATTTTGTTTCATGCGTTTTCCCCCCGCATTTCGGCGGCGGCGGCCAGCACCGCGCGGATAATTTTATCATAGCCGGTGCAGCGGCACAGATTGCCCGCCAGCCAATAGCGGGTTTCCTGTTCGCTCGGGTCGGGGTTTTGGGCCAGCAGGGCTTTGGCGGCCACGATAATCCCGGGGGTGCAGATGCCGCATTGCAGGGCCGCGTGTTCAAGCAACTGGCGCTGGAGCGGATGCAGCGCGTCGGGGGTTCCGATGCCCTCGATCGTTTCAATCGCGCTGCCCTCGACCTCGGCCCCAAGCACAAGGCAAGACGCCACCAAGCGGCCGTTAATGGTAACGCTGCACGCACCGCAATCGCCGGTGCCGCAGCCCTCTTTGGCGCCGGTCAGGTTAAGGCGGTCACGCAGCACATCAAGCAGGGTTTCGTCGGCTTCGCACAGAAATTCTACTGCGTCGCCATTGACTTGCGTGGTTACATGGATCTTGCTCATAGCTGGCCTCCGGCACGGGAATAGGCGGTTTTGGCAGCGCGGGTGGCCATAACCCCGGCAATGCGGGTGCGGTATTCGATGCTGCCGCGCTTGTCGTCAATCGGGCTGCACGCCGCACTACAGGCTGCTGCCAATGCGGCCAGCGCGTCGGGTTGCAGGTGGCTGCCGATCAGCGCCGATGCGTCCACCAGTATCGCCGTCGGGGCCACCGCACCCAGCGCGACTTGCGCCGCCATAACCGCGCCGCTTTTGTCCAGACACAGGCTAACCGCCGCGCTGGCGACCGCGATATCCATTTCGGTGCGCGGAATAAAGCGCAAATAAGCGTCGCTGCTGCGCGCGGGCGGCGTGGGCAGAAAGATAGAGGTTACCAGATCAGCCGCTGCCAGTTTTGTGCGCCCCGGCCCCTCTAGCATGTCAGCCACCGGCACGTCGCGCTGGCCGTTCGGGCCCTGAACACACGCCACCGCGCCAACCGCCAGCATTGCCGGCACGCTATCGGCAGCAGGAGAGCCGTTGCACAGGTTGCCAACCATTGTCGCGCGCCCCTGCACCTGGGTTGAGCCGATCAGCTCTACCGCCTCAACCACGCCCGGGAAGTGCGCTTTTAGCGCGGGGTGTTCGCCCATTTCGGCACCGCTAACGCAGGCCCCGACCCGAAAGCCGCCATTCTCGGAAACAATATCGCTGATAGCCGGTATCTGCTTGATATCAACCACAAAATCTGGCGGTGTATCACCAAGTTTCATCTGCACAAGCAGGTCAGTGCCCCCCGCCAGCCAGCGCCCATGCCCACCAGCCCCCATCAGGGCAACCGCATTACGGCTGTCTTTTGCCACCAAGTAGCGCATGCTTGATTCTCCCAGAAATGAACTCACTAATCTTTGCCAAGCATAAAGCGTCGGCACAAGCCCAAAATGCGTGCCTAAAGGTGCTTCATGCGGCGCGCCTTTGGGCAATTCTAAATGAATTGAAACACTTGTGATTGGTTCTTTATAGATAGCGCTCTAGTTTTGGGTTGATTTTCTCTCGCATTTAGTTACTTTCTTAACAAACACAGGGTTTAAGCTGCGGTGATACCTAGTCACTCGCAAAACAGGGGGCGCGCCGTGCCAAACTTCAAACCGCTAATTTCGTTTGCAATCGGGGTTGTGCTTTTTTTCGCACCGGCTAACGCGCAAGAAGTGCGGATTACCGCTGATATTCCGTTTGTCGAGATTGATCTTGGCGACCAGTTTTTGGTGATCGAGCGCAACCCCGATACCAATGCGGTGGTTGACCCCGATTTTGCCAGAACCTCGCGCCCTTGCCCGCCTTTTTGCATCCACCCGATGACCGTTGCCGAAGGGGTCGAAACCTTGGGCGAGCTTGAAGTTATCAAGTTTATTCAAGACTATGTGCAATCCGGAGAGGGGTTCTTGGTTGATTCCCGCACCCCGCGGTTTTTCAAGGCCGGCAACATTCCCGGGTCAATCAACCTGCCCTTCAACTTGCTAACGGCCTCGGCCGACAACCCGTTTTTGGAGCCGTTGCTAACGCAGCTTGGCGGCACCAAACAATCGGGCGGAGACTGGAATTTTACCAACGCCAAAAGGCTGGCGCTTTATTGCAACGGCCCGTGGTGTGACCAGACGCCGCGCGCCATAAAAAACCTGCTTGCGGCGGGGTATCCGGCAGACAAGCTGTATTACTATCGTGGTGGAATGCAAAACTGGCTAATGATGGGGCTGACTGTGGTTGTTCCTGCCTCATGAGGCATCTGCGTTCTGCCCCGTAAAAAGGGGGAGAAATGCACATAAAAATAACACTTGCGTTTATCGCAAGCACGATGGGCGGTGCCGCCTTGGCCGATGCGCGCTATAATCCAGACCTGCCAATTCCCCCGCCTGCCGCGCCGCTTTTGTATGCTCAGGTAACAGTGGACGCGCTCGGCGATTCTGATTTGCGGCGGCTGGTGTTTTACTCAAACCGTGCCATGCAGGCGTTGATCGCGGTTATTCAGGGCTCTGAGAACCGTGATGTGGTCGAGCAAAGCAAGGTTAACATGGCGTTTCGCATGTCGGTGGCGCGGTTGGTCGATGCGGGTGACCGGTCCGGGCTGTCAATCGCGCAAGTCACCGATTTTTTCACGCAAAACGTGGCCGAGAACTTTGGGCAAGATTTTATGCAGCAGGTCGGGGCCGTGGCCAACGGGCTGGATTTTTACGCTCTGTTCAAAAGCGTGTCGTTTATGCGCGACCCGCGCAGCGGCGGGATGGATGAGGGTATGATGTTTCTTAATGCGCTGGCCCAGGCGGCATCTGGCATGATGTCGGGCGGTGACGCGGCCGAAGCATCGGCCCCAAGCCCGGTAGATGCCTCGGCGCCGCCCGTTGCAGGGCCAAATGCAACCGCCCTGCAGCGGGCGATCATTGACCGGGTGGTTGTTAACAAAGACAGGTGGGAAATCGAGGTCATACAAGGGGATTCGCTGGCAGTTTATGCGGGTGCGCTTTATGGTAATTCGCTTAGTTATAACGTGATTTATCAGGCCAATACCGATATTCTAAGCAACCCCAATACCCTGAGCATCGGCGCAACCATAAAACTGCCAAAACCCTAATCGAGCTTTGGCAGGGCTTGGAGCAGCGGCAATAGCCGCTTCATGTCCGGGCCATGGCCGCGGCCGGTAAGCGCTTGGCGCAGCGGCATAAACAGCGCCTTGCCCTTGCGGCCGGTTTGCTGCTTTAGCGCGGCGGTCCATGTGCCCCATGTGGTTTCATCAACCTTGCCGGCCGGAAACGACGCCAGCGCCTGCGCAACAAATTCGGCGTCTTCAGCGGCGATCACCGGCGTGGTGCCGTTTTGGCAAAGCGCCCACCAACCGGCAATATCGCTGCGGGTGTCAATGTTTTCACGAATCGCCTGCCAAAACGGCGCGGCCAGTGCGGCGGGGATGCCCAGTTCCGCAAGCTCGCCTTCGATTTCGGCATAGGAAAGCCCGTGCAAAAACCGCGCGGTCAGCGGGCCAAGATCGGCGGGGTCAAGCCGGGTGGGCGAGGCGGTAAAATCTGCCAGATCAAAACCGTCGATGACCTCTTGCATGCTGTGGCGCAGCTCAACCGGTTTGGAGGACCCGAGCCGCGCCATCAACGAAATAATCGCCATCGGTTCAACCCCTTCTGCGCGCAAATCGCGCAGCGCCAGCACCCCCAGCCGCTTTGATAGCGCCTCGCCCTCGGGGCCGGTCAGCATGGAATGGTGGGCAAAACGCGGCAGCGGCCGCCCCAGCGCCTCGATAATCTGGATCTGGGTGGCGGTGTTGGTCACATGGTCCAGCCCGCGCACCACGTCGGTGATTTCCATGTCGGTATCATCTGACACCGAGGCCAGCGTATAAAGCACCTGCCCGTCAGCACGGATCAGCACCGGATCAGACACACTGGCGGCATCAATCGATTGCGCGCCCAGAATGCCGTCTTGCCACTCGATCCGCTTTTGATCGAGCAAAAACCGCCAATAACTGCCGCGCTCGGCCCGCAGCGCGGTTTTTTCGGCCTCGGTCAGGGATAGCGCGGCGCGGTCATAAACCGGCGGTTTGCCCATGTTAAGCTGCTTTTTGCGCTTCAAATCCAGCTCGGTCGGGCTTTCAAAACACTCATACAACCGCCCCGATGCCCGAAGGTCAGCCGCCAGCGTATCATAGCGCGCGCGGCGCGACGACTGGGTCTCGACAATATCCCATTCCAGCCCCAGCCAGCGCAGGTCTTGCTGGATCGCGGCGGCGTATTCGGGTTTTGAGCGCACCGGGTCGGTATCATCCAGCCGCAAAATAAAGCTGCCGCCGGATTTACGGGCGATTAAATAGTTAAATAGCGCGGCACGCAGGTTGCCAATGTGCAGATAACCGGTGGGGGATGGCGCAAAACGGGTGGTGGTCATGTCAGGTTCCTAATGCAAAGCTCGCCCCCTCATAAAAGGTTTGGATTAGGGGATAAAGCCAATTCTTGGTCCACCGAGCGCAGCGAGGCCACGGCGCCGCAGGCGTTTTTCAGCTTGGCTGAAAAACATGCCTTTGCCGAAGGGGGGATTCAAGCAGAGCAAGCCCGGCCAAAAACGCGGCTCCCTCCCTGAGGCAAAGGCACACCCGGCTTTAACGGCTGTGCGCCTCCTCGGCGACACCCCCACCTGTTTGCTACGCAAATGCGGTGTGGCCGCCACCTCGTCGGCGCAGATCGTGCGAAAGCACGACCCCGCTAATTGCCAGATGCAGCGTTGGCTTCACCTTCAGTGGCAGGGTTGCCATTGGCCCAGAAGCCGTCATATTCCTCGCCCGAGGCATAGCGCATAACGCCGCGCCCCTGTCGCTGGCCTTTGGCAAAGAAACCTTCGTAAATGTCACCATTGGGGTATTTTGCGGTGCCTTGGCCGTCAATCTCGCCACCGGCCCAGTTGCCGGTATATTCAAAACCGTCGGGCATGGTAATGGTGCCCGCCCCCTCGCGCTGGCCCGCCACAAACGCGCCCGTATATATGGTGCCGTCAGAATATGTTGCCACGCCCTGACCATCGCGCAACCCGTCTTTCCACTGGCCGGTATATTGGTAGCCGTCTTGATAGGTCATGGTGCCTTGGCCATGGTTTTTCGCGTTTTTAAACTCGCCCTCATAAACCAGCCCGTTTTCGTAGCGGGCAATGCCGCTGCCCTCGATCACGCCGTTCACCCACGACCCCTCGTAAGAAGAGCCATCGGCATAAACGATTTTACCCTGCCCGTGCGCGACATCGTTCAAAAATCCGCCCTCATAGACCGAGCCGTCAGGATAGGTGACCTTGCCGTCGCCCTCGATCCGGCCATCAACCCAGATGCCGGTGTAAACATAACCGTCAGCGCCCGAAAACGTGCCGACGCCGTTGCGCTGGTCGGCGACAAAACCGCCCTCATAGCGGTCGCCATTGGCATAGGTCGCCACGCCCTGGCCCTCACGCTGGCCATTTGCCATTGTGCCCTCGTAACGATCACCATTGGCCTGGGTCAGCACGCCATCGCCGTTGATCTGGCCGTTTTGCCACGCACCGACATAGGTAACACCGTCTGGCAGGATCAGGCTGCCTTGGCCCTCGCGCACGCCGCGCACAATGTCGCCCTCGTAAACCGCGCCGTCGGGATAGGTAATTTTACCGCGCCCGTGTTTGACGCCGTTATCCCATGTGCCCTCGTATATATAGCCGTTGGGGCTGGTCATGGTGCCGGTGCCATGATGCACCGCGTTCAAAAACTCGCCGGTATAAACCACGCCATTGGCATAGGTGGCGGTGCCGCTACCCGAAATTTTACCGTCAACCCACGACCCTTCATAGGTGCCCCCGTCAGAGAATGTGATCTTGCCCTGCCCCTCGGGGCGGCCATTTACGAAGTCGCCCTCATAGACCGAGCCATTGGGAAAGCGCGCCACGCCAACACCTTCAATCCGGCCCTCGACCCATTGGCCGGAATATTCGTAACCGTTGGGCAGGCGATAGGTGCCCTGCCCGTGCTGTTTGCCATTCAGAAACTCGCCCTCATAAATACCGCCGGTGTCGTATTGCTTGGTTTCAACGGTAGTTTCCTGCGCGAACGCGACATTTATACCGGCGGTAAACCCCAAAGATGCTGCACTAATGGCAACGGCACTCAGCAATAGGCGATGTTTCAACGTATTTCTCCGAACACTCCGGCAATGCCCCGCAAATGGAAGAACTGCACCCGTTGCACGATTATTACGAGCTAACGCCCAACAGGGCAACGGTTTTTTGCGCCCATTGGCCAGATGGTGCCGCCAAGGCTTGTGTTTGCGCGCCAAGCCCGTGTATTTCTGGGGGAAATAACGCTTAATCGAGGTCCAGATGCCGCAAAAATTCCGCCTGACGCTGGCGCAGCTTAACCCGAGTGTGGGGGATTTCGCCGCAAACGTGCAAAAAGCGCGTATGGCGCATAAGGCCGGGGCCAAGGCAGGTGCTGATCTGGTGGCGCTGCCCGAAATGTTCTTAACCGGTTATCAAACCCAGGATTTGGTGCTGAAACCGGCATTTCAGGCTGAAAGCGCCGCGGCACTGGCTGCGCTGGCAAAGGATTGCGCCCATGGCCCGGCGCTGGCCATCGGCGCGCCACTGGCCGAGGATGGCAAGCTTTACAACGCCTATTTCCTGTTGCAAAACGGCACGGTGCGGGTGATTGCGCGCAAACACCACCTGCCCAACGAAGACGTGTTTGATGAGCAGCGCCTGTTTGACAGCGCGCCCATTTCAGGCCCGTTCGAGCTGAATGGTTTGCGCATCGGCTGCCCCGTATGCGAAGACGCATGGCACGAGGACGTGGCCGAAACCATGGCCGAAACCGGTGCCGAAATTCTGCTGGTGCCCAACGGCTCGCCCTATCGGCGCGATAAACACGCGCTGCGCATGGGGCTGATGGTGGCGCGGGTGGTCGAGACCGGCCTGCCGCTGATATATTTGAACATGGTCGGCGGACAGGATGATCAGGTGTTTGATGGCGCCAGCTTTGTGCTGAACCGTGGCGGCGCGCTGGCGGTGCAAATGCCGGTTTTCGATGAAGACATAACCCATGTTGATTTTGAGCAGGCTGAAACCGGCTGGCAGGCAGTGCAAGGCGCGCGAGACATCCATGGCGATGACTGGGCGCAGGATTACCGCTGCATGGTCGAGGCCCTGCGCGATTACATGGCAAAAACCGGTTTCAAAAAAGTGTTGTTGGGGCTGTCGGGCGGGATAGATTCGGCGATCGTCGCCACCATCGCTGTCGATGCGCTGGGGCCAGAAAACGTGCGCTGCGTGATGCTGCCGTCTGAATATACCAGCACCGAATCGCTGGATGACGCCCGCGCGGTCGCCAATGCGCTTGGCTGCCGGCTTGATACCGTGCCAATTGCGGCGGGGCGCGCGGCGATCACCGAAACGCTGGCCCCGCTGTTTGAAGGCCATGCCGAGGACGTAACCGAAGAAAACATCCAGTCGCGCCTGCGCGGGTTGCTGCTAATGGCGATGAGCAACAAATTTGGCGAAATGCTGCTGACAACCGGCAATAAATCAGAGGTCGCGGTGGGTTATGCCACGATATATGGCGATATGGCGGGCGGGTATAACCCGATCAAAGACCTTTATAAAACCCGGGTGTTCGAGACCTGCCGCTGGCGCAATGCCCACCATTTTGACTGGATGGCAGGGCCAGCGGGCGCGGTGATACCGCCAAACGTGATCGACAAACCGCCAACCGCCGAACTGCGTGAAAACCAGAAAGACCAGGATTCGCTGCCACCTTACGATGTGCTCGACGCCATTCTGGAAGGGTTGATAGACCACGATAAATCTATCGCCGATCTGGTGAAAGCGGGGTTTGATCGCGAAACCGTCAAACGCATAGAGCACCTTATATATATCAGCGAATACAAACGCTTCCAGTCAGCCCCTGGCGCGCGGCTAACCCATAAAGCCTTTTGGCTTGACCGGCGTTATCCGATAGCAAACAACTGGCGCGACCATAGCTAATGCCGAGTAAAGCGAGGCACGCGCCGCGCGAGGGGGCTTGACAGG
>CAYWXQ010000065.1:11148-12441 GCA_964462475.1 uncultured Rhodobacterales bacterium
CAGGCCGACCGCATCAATGTCCCCGAGCGCGGCGCATTTTCGGGGCTGTCCGTTTTACTCAACCGTCTTGCCTTTGGCTCTGCGGGGGTAAACCCCCACTCGCCAAAGGCACTTTATCAGCAAAGCTGAACAGGGTTTGCCGACGGCGGTGGCCTCGGCTACGCCTCGGCGGTCTGCGTGGCCAAAGACCGGAAAATGCGCCAGCGGGTCACTTTTTGCTTTAACTCCGCCGCACCCGCCTTATAGTGGCGCGCATGTGTACCGATACGCCACATTTGTTGATTCCGGCCGGCCGCGATGCCATTGCTGAAATCCTACTCCTTAGCCGCCTCTGAGCGTGCCGGGGATTTGGTGCGTGCGCTCAGGGGAGCTTGAAACCGCGCCAAATTCTCGAATAAGCTAAGGACCATAAAAGATGACCACCATGACCAATGACAAATCCCGCGTGTTGATATTCGACACCACCCTGCGCGATGGCGAGCAAAGCCCGGGCGCGACCATGACCCATAATGAAAAGCTCGAAATTGCCGAGATGCTGGATAATATGGGCGTCGATATTATTGAGGCCGGTTTTCCGATCGCCTCTGAAGGCGATTTTGCGGCTGTTCGCGAGATCGCCAAACGCGCCGACCGCTCGGTTATATGCGGGCTTTCGCGGGCCAAGCCCGGCGATATCGAGCGCGCGTGGGAGGCGGTGAAACACGCCAACCTGCCGCGTATTCATACTTTTATTGGCACCTCGCCTTCGCACCGTGCCATTACCGGCATGAATATGGATGAAATGGCCAATGCTATCCACGAGTCTGTGAGCCTGGCGCGGAACCTTTGTGACAATGTGCAGTGGTCACCGATGGACGCGACGCGCACAGAGAATGACTACTTGTGCCGTGTGGTTGAAATTGCGATCAAGGCGGGTGCAACGACGATCAACATTCCGGACACCGTGGGCTATACCGCCCCTGCCGAAAGCGGTGACATTATCAAGATGCTGTTGGAGCGGGTGCCGGGGGCGGACGAGATTATCTTTGCCACCCATTGCCATAACGACCTTGGGATGGCCACGGCCAATGCTTTGGCGGCAGTCGATGCCGGTGCGCGGCAGATTGAGTGCACGATCAATGGTTTGGGTGAGCGCGCGGGCAATACCGCGCTTGAAGAAGTGGTGATGGCGATCAAGGTGCGCAATGACATCATGCCATATAAAACCGACATCGACACCACCAAAATCATGGCGATCAGTCGCCGCGTGGCCAGTGTTTCAGGCTTTCCGGTGCAGTATAACAAGGCGATTGT
>CAYWXQ010000066.1:0-9227 GCA_964462475.1 uncultured Rhodobacterales bacterium
CGGTGAAAATACCGGCAGTGGCGGTCGGTCCAGTCCATCATCGGGGCGACAGATAATCTGCGATTTAGCGCTTGCATGGCCTCTCCGGCGGTGAGCATGGGCCAGTTTGCCCACTTTATGCGCTGCTCTTAATATGTAACAGTGGCTAAAAACAAGGGAGAGATCAATGACACTGCTAAAACCAAACCGCCGCGATATCCTTAAAATGAGCGCCGCCGCGCCGTTGCTCGGCCTGTCGGCACCCGCCGCGCAGGCCGGGCTTGGTGGTCCCGATGGCGACCAGCCCAGCCACTTTCGCTTTAGTCTGGGCGCGGCGCGGATGACGGTGGTATCGGATGGTTATTTCACCAGCCCGCTGCGCACCGTGGGGGTAAACGCCGAACCTGAAGAGGTAAAGGCCTTTATGCGTAGCCATTTACTGAGCGAAAAAAAGGTCTTCAACCATACCAACCATATCATCATCGAGCTGGGTGAGGCCAAGGTGCTGGTCGATGTCGGCTCTGGCAGCCGCGCCGCGCCAACCGCTGGCCGGATGCTTGATAACCTCGAACTTGCCGGTTTCGCGCAAGAGGACATAACCCATGTGATGCTGACCCATGCCCACCCAGACCATGTTTGGGGCATTCGGGATGATTTTGACGAGGCGATCTTTCCTGACGCGCAATATGTGATCGGCGCGTTTGAATATGACTGGTGGATGAAACCGGGCCGGATTGACGAGGTGCCCGCGCGGCTGCAACAGTTCGTGGTTGGCGCGGTTAATTCGTTCTCGGCCGACGGGCTGCAGATCAGCATGGCGGCTGACGGCCACGAGATCGCGCCGGGGATCACCATGTTTGATACCCCCGGCCATACGCTTGGCCATATGTCGCTGCGCATCGAGAGCGAGGGCGAGCAATTACTGGTGATTGGTGATGCCATTCGCCGCGCCTATCTGAATTTCGCCCACCCCGACTGGTATGGCGCGGTTGATATGGACCCCGAGCAAACGGTAAAAACCCGTAACAAGATGCTGGACATGGCGGCAACCGACCGGATTTCGGTGATCGGTTACCATTTTCCGTTTCCCGGGGTTGGCAATGTGATGCGTGACGGTGATGCTTACCGCTTTGTGCCCGCTTTATGGCGCTGGGAAAACTAGCCAAAAAGAATCGCACCAAGCACATCCGTTGGCTTTTGTCTGGCTCCCCCTTTTTGGGGAGCCTCTTTTTTAAGGGCCTCGACGGGCCTAAAAAAAGACCCCCGCTCAGGGCTTTGCCGCAAGGGTGCGGCGCATATCTGCCCCAAAAGCCTCGAAGAGCGGGCGCGAAACCTCGTCATGCGCAGCATTATATTCAGGGTGCCATTGCACCGCCATCGCAAAGGCTTTGGTGTCTTTTATATAGATCGCTTCGGGGGTGTTGTCTTCGGCGCGGCCCTCGACCGCGACCCGATCGGCCGGAATGCAAATGCCCTGACCGTGCAGCGAGTTCACCACCACCTCGACCGCGCCGAAAATCTCGGCGAACCGGCCACCAAAGGGCAGGGTTACCGTATGACGGTGGGCGAATTTCTCGTCTAGCGTGCCATCAACCGGCATGCGGTGGTTCATCCGGCCCGGCAGGTCGCGGATCTCGGGGTGGAGCGTGCCGCCAAAGGCGACGTTGAATTCTTGAAAGCCACGGCAAATGCCCAAAACCGGTATGCCCTGCGCGACACAATGGCGAATCAGCGGCAGGGTCAGGCTATCGCGGTCCATGTCAAAATCGCCATGGGCCTCGGTGGCTGTTTGCCCGTAATGGCTGGGGTGCACATTGGGGCGCCCGCCGGTAAACACAAACCCGTCACAGGCCGCCGCCACCTCCTCTACCGTGCCGATTGAGGGCATGGCGGGCACAATAAACGGCAAGGCATCGGCCACATGCGCCACCGCGTCGATGTTCATGATCCCCGAGGTCTGCACCGGGTAATCCTCGTCCAGCAATTTGAAATTGCCGATAATGCCAACAACCGGGCGTCGCATGATATTCTCCTTTGTTTATCGAAATATGCGCCCGCGTTTGCGTCAGATCAAGGTGTGCCGCATCAATTCACCCCAGATTGTAGCGGCAACATATAAATAGGGAGCAAATATATGACCAACACCCCCAACGAACTTGCCGAGCAATTCCCCGATGCGGTTGAAAAAATGCATGGGCTAAAGGTATCAGACCCCCACTTCGCCAAGCTGTTTGACGATTACCACACCATCAATCGCGACATCCACCGCGCCGAAACCAATGTGGAGCCAACCGATGATTTTCATCTGGCCGAGATGCGCAAACAGCGCCTGACCCTGCTGGATACGATCACGCCCTATCTGCGCTAGCGCCCCCGGTGTTCCGGCGGGGGCGGCCGTTTCAGACCCTTCCCACCGCCCGACCCATGGCATAGGGTGGCACAAACAACTGGAGCCCCCGATGACCGACCCGACGATAAACCTGTCAGATTTTACCCCCACCGCCTATCTGGTAAGCCGCGTGGCGCTTGATTTCCGGCTGCACCCGACCAAAACCACTGTGACCACAAAAATCGAGTTCACCGCCAATCCGGCGGCCAAAACCCGCGAGCTGCGGCTGGACGGTGCCGATATGACCCTGAACTGGGCCAAAATAAACGGCCAACCGGTTGAGCTGAACCCCGATGAAACCGGTGTTGACCTGCCAACCCACCTGCTGGGGGAGCGCTTTACATGGGAGTGCGAGGTCGAGATCAACCCCGAGGCCAACCGCTCGCTTGACGGGCTTTATATGTCTGGCGGCATGTATTGCACCCAGTGCGAGGCCGAGGGGTTTCGCCGCATCACCTATTATCTTGACCGCCCCGATGTGATGGCAACCTTCAGCGTGCGCATCCAGTCAGACGCGCCGGTGCGGCTTTCAAACGGCAACGAGGTCGCGCGCGGTGATGGCTGGGTTGAATGGCACGACCCGTGGCCAAAACCCAGCTATCTGTTTGCGCTGGTTGCCGGTGATCTGGTGGCGCATAGCGACCAATTTACCACCATGTCGGGGCGCGATGTGGCGCTCAACATCTGGGTGCGCCCGGGGGACGAGGGCAAATGCGCCTATGCGATGGACAGCCTGAAGCGCGCGATGAAATGGGACGAGCAGGTTTATGGCCGCGCATACGACCTTGATCTGTTCAACATCGTCGCGGTCAGCGATTTCAACATGGGCGCGATGGAGAACAAGGGGCTGAACGTGTTTAACGCCTCGTTGGTGCTGGCCAGCCCCGAAACCGCGACCGATGGCAACTATGAACGCATCGAAAGCGTGATCGCGCATGAATACTTCCATAACTGGACCGGCAACCGCATTACCTGCCGCGACTGGTTTCAGCTATGCCTGAAAGAGGGGCTGACGGTGTTTCGCGACCAGCATTTCACCAGCGACATGCGCGACCCCGCAGTAAAGCGGATCGAAGATGTGGTGGCCCTGCGCGGGCGGCAATTTGCCGAAGACGCCGGCCCGCTTTCACACCCGCCACGGCCTGACCACTATGTCGAGATCAACAATTTTTATACCGCCACGGTCTATGAAAAGGGCGCCGAGGTGGTGGGCATGTTGCGCACGCTGGTCGGCCCCGTTGATTACCGCAAAGCGCTCGACCTTTATTTTGCCCGCCATGATGGCCAAGCCTGCACAATCGAAGACTGGATCAAGGTGTTCGAGGACACCACCGGCCGCGATCTTGGCCAGTTTGCGCTATGGTATACGCTGGCGGGCACGCCGCGGGTGGCGGTGTCTGAAGACTTCGCCAATGACACCTATACCCTGACCCTGCGCCAATCTATGCCCGACCCGACAGACACCGCGCCGCGCCACATTCCCGTCGCTGTGGGCCTACTTTACCCCGACGGCACCGAGGCCGTCGCCACCAAGGTGCTGGAGCTGACCAAAGCCGAGCAAAGTTTCGCGTTTGGCGGGCTGCACATGCCGCCGATTGCCTCGGTTCTGCGCGGGTTTTCGGCACCTGTGGTGCTGGAACAAAAGCGCGATAATAGCCTGCGCGCCTATCTTTTGGGCCATGATACCGACCCGTTCAACCGCTGGCAGGCAGGGCGGGATTATGCGCTCGAAATTCTGGCGGACCTGCCGCAAAACCCGGCCCATGTCGAGCCAGAGTTCCTGACCGCGATCGCCCAAACCGCGCGCGACACCAGCCTAGCGCCCGCTTTTCGCGCCATCGCCATCGCCATTCCCGGCGAATCAGAGGTAGCGCGCAAGATCATTGACCAAGGCGGCACCCCTGATCCGCTGGAAATTTATGCAGCGCGCAAGGTGCTTAAGCGCGCCATGGCCGAAAAACTGCGCGGCGACCTGCCCGCACTTTATGCCGATATGCTCCCCCCCGGCCCCTATGCGCCCGACGCAAAATCCGCCGGAAAACGCAGCCTGCGCAACCGCGTGCTATCCCTGCTTGGCGCGCTGGAAGACGATGCCGCAACCGCCGCCACCCAGTTTGACAGCGCCCAAAACATGTCCGAAAAACTGCCCGCCCTTGGTGAACTGGTGGCAGCAGGCAGGGCCGATACCGCCTTGCAAAGCTTTTATGCGCAATGGAAGCACGAGCCGCTGGTGCTGGATAAATGGTTTAGCGTGCAGGCCATCCGCACCGCGCCCGAAACAGCGGTTGAAACCGTGCGCGCCCTTGCCGGCCACCTCGATTTCAACTGGCAGAACCCCAACCGCTTTCGCGCCCTGATTGGCACTTTTGCCATGGGAAATATTGCAGGGTTCCATGATCCGAGCGGCGCGGGCTACGACTTGGTGGCGGATTGGCTGATCAAGCTTGATCCGGTAAATCCGCAAATCACCGCCCGCATGACCACGGCGTTTGAAAGCTGGCATCTATACGCGCCCGCACGCCAAGCCCAAATGCGCACGGCGCTAGAGCGGGTTTTGGCAGTTGAAACGCTGTCGAAAAACACGCGCGAAATCGCGGGGCGCATATTGGGCTAGGCCGCATATATGGCGGGTTAACCCCCGCTGTAGGCTTTATAAAATCCGGTATATGGGTGGCTGGCAGGGCGTGCGATCCCGCGTGCATCTAAATGCCGCCGCCCGCAGGGGGCTACTGGCGCAAAATCATTGCATCTTTGCGAATCACGGTTTCGGTCAGGCGCTCAATGAAGCTCATGCCAAGCAGCGAGTTGAACAGCGCGCCGGGCTGGGCGATGGCCCCGGCGACATTACGCACCACAACCCCGCCAATGCGCACCTGAGAAAATTGGTAATAGGCCACAAAACTGCGCCCGTTGGCGGTGGTTAGCGGCACGCTGAAATCAAGCGCGTCGGGGTCGATCCCGGCGCGCATCGCGTCGTCATAGCGCAGAAAAACCAGCGAGGCACCGGTGTCAACCATCATCCCGATATCCGCGCCCTCGACCTTGGCAATGGTTCTGAACTGCCCGTCCCAGGCGCGGTTTAGCGTGGCTTCCAGCGGGGCGCTGGCCACGGCGGCATAGGGGCTTTTTTTTATAAGTTCCATTTGGATTGCGCCAAAAACCGCGCCGCCAACCAGCAAAATCGGTATGGTGCCACTGGCAAACCCCTTGCCCGCGCCGCGCAGCAGGCCAAAGGCGGTGGCAAACAGAATCGCGATCAGAGCATCAAGCCAGATAATCCCGCCCGGCACCGACACATAGCCCGCAATAGTATCGCGGGTCAGCAGCAGAACCACCGCGTAAAAGATGATAAATAGCGTTAGTAACCGCATGATAATCCTGTATTTATGCCCCCAGCTTACCACATGCCCGTGGTCTTTTCAAATCTACGATGCAAAAATTAATAAACTGTGACCAATAAGAGTCACTCGCGGCATTTTCGCCCGCCATGGCGTTGGCCGCGAATTTGTGTGGCGCGGGCGGGTAGGGCGGCGATCAGGGCGCGGCGCTGCCCGGAGGCCATTTTGCCCCAGTCCGAGATTTCGTCTATGCTGCGCAAACATCCCATGCACAACCCGCTGGCGGGGTGGATGACGCAGATTTTCACGCAAGGAGAGTCAATCTCGTTGCGCGCCCAGATATCAGCCATGGGGCAGGTTCTCCAGCCGGTCGAGCGCGCCTTGCAGAATATACCCGGCCGCCACATGGTCAATCACCGCGCCACGCCGCGCGCGGGATGTGTCGGCCTCAAGCAGCGCCCGCTCGGCAGCGACGGTTGAAAGCCGTTCGTCCCAATAGGTGAGCGCAAGCGGGCACAGACGGGCAAAATTGCGGGCAAAGGCACGGGTGGCCTGCGCGCGCGGCCCTTCAGTGCCATCCATATTGCGCGGCAGGCCCAATACAATGCCGGCAATCTGGCGGGTTTCGATCATTTTAAGCAGCGCCGCCGCGTCAAGCGTGAACTTTTTGCGCCGGATGGTCATAAGCGGGGTGGCGATGCTGCGGCGGCGGTCCGAAACCGCGACCCCGATGGTTTTGGTGCCAAGGTCAAGCCCGACCAGCGCCCGCCCGGGGGGCAGGGCGCTGGCGAAATCCTCGACCTGCTCACAGATCATGGCAGCTGCGCGCCCGCTTTTTCGATGCGGGCCAGGGCGGCGGCGTCTCCGGCAAAGGCGGCCTTGGCGTCGGCCAGGGCTTTTTGCGCGGCATCGGTCTCGCCCAGCACGTTATTGGCCCCGATCAGGCGCACCCATTCTTCAACCGACCCGCCATCGCTGGCCAGGCGATCTGTCAACTGTGCCACCATTGAGCGGATCAGGTCGGAGCGGCCTTGTGCGCTCATGTTATCAGCGGCCTGCACCTGATCGGCGGTGGGGCCAACCAGCGGCGCTTGCTGGGCGGGGTTAATACCGGCCTCGCGGGCGAGGTCGTCGATTCCGGCGCGGATCGCGGCGATCCATGGCGCGTCTTCGGGGCCTTCCTTCAGTAGCTGGTTCCACATGATATAACCCTGGCGCGGCTGGCCGTATTGCGCCAGTGCCAGCCCGGCATAGTAACGCGCGCGGGGGTTGTCGGGGATGGCAGCCATCACTTTGTCGAGCGCGGTGATCGCTTCGGGCGATACATAACCCTGCGCCGCAAGAATCATCAGTTCGGCATGTTCAAGCGCATCCATCGGGGTGGCGGTATCGCCCAGTATCCGCAGCACGTTGTCTTCGGCGGCGTGGGCCTCGATCATCCGGCCAGCCGAGGCCAGCGCGCGGGTTAGCATCTGGTGGCCCTCCAGATCATCAGGGCGGTCTTTGAGCACAGCGATAAGCTGGTCGATCAGCTCGGCGTCGCGGCTTTGGGTTATGGCATCAAGATTGGGCAGGCCGGCGCTGTTATCGGCTTGACGGGCCAAAACAAACTTTTCGGCATCGGCCTGCGAGGGCCGGTCTTTGCCGAACTCTGCCTGTCGCGCCAGATTTTCAGACAGTGGCAGGTCGGGCATGCCGTCGTGGCCATAGGCGCGGTAAAGGCCAAGCCCGCCAAACACCAGTGAAAGCGCGATCACCGACGCCAGTGCGTAAGTGGCGCTGCGTGGCGCGTTCGGGGTCGGCTTTTCCACCGCTTCGATTTTGGCGGAAGCAAGCAACCGGCGAGAGACCTCAACCCGCACCCGCTGGGCTTCGGCCGGGGTAATAACGGCGCGCTCTTCGTCGGTGTCGATCTCTTTTAACTGGTCTTTGAACACCTGCACGTCATAGCTGGCGCGTGATGCCGGGGCCTCTTTTTCGCGGCGCAGCAGCGGGAATAACACCCAGATAATAGCCCCGACGGTTGCGATGATTACCGGAATCCAGAAAACCATGTTTTATTGCCCCTTTGCTCAAGTCGGGCGCAGACTACGCTGCCGCAACCGGTTTGCGCAACGTCCAATCGCCGAATGTGGCGGATGAGCGCGCAAATGTCGCGAACCTCGCAAGCTGCGCCGGTTATAGGCTTTGCATATAGGCCAAAATTTGGGTAATACAGGGTGATTATAGCTGTTTGCCCTCACATAACCGTGAACCGGAGCCGGATGATGAAAAAATATTCGGGTTTTGCCATTGCACGAGAAGCCATGCGCAACCATCAAGGCTGGAAGCGGGCGTGGCGCGCGCCGGAGATGAAAAAAACCTATAGCGTGGTTATCGTTGGTGCCGGCGGGCACGGGCTGGCCACCGCCTATTATCTGGCCAAGAACCACGGCATCCGCGATATCGCGGTGCTGGAAAAGGGCTGGCTGGGCGGGGGCAATACCGGGCGCAATACCACGATTATCCGCTCAAACTATCTGCAAGACGAAAGCGCGGCGATCTATGAAAAGGCGCGCGGGCTGTATGAGGGGCTGTCGGCCGAGCTGAATTACAACATTATGTTTTCGCCGCGCGGCGTGATGATGCTGGCCCAGACCGAGCACGAATTGCGCGGCTATCACCGCATAGCCAACGCCAACGCCATTCAGGGGGTGAAAACCGCCATGCTGACCCCCGAACAGGTTAAGAAAAAGGTGCCGATCATCGAGCTTTCGGGCCCGCGTTATCCGGTATTGGGGGCGTTGTGGCAGGCCCGTGGCGGCACCGCGCGGCATGATGCTGTGGCGTGGGGTTATGCCCGCGCGGCCAGCGCGCTGGGGGTTGATATCATCCAGCAGACCGAGGTCACGGGGATCAGCCAGAAAAACGGGCAAGTGACCGGCGTGCGCACCAGCCGGGGCGATATTGCCTGTAAAAAGCTGGGCCTGGTGGTGGCCGGGCATTCAGGCGTGCTGGCCGAAATGGCGGGGTTCCGGCTGCCGATAGAGTCTGTTTCATTGCAGGCGCTGGTTAGCGAGCCGATAAAACCGTGTATTGATGTGGTGGTGATGGCCAACACCGTGCACGGCTATCTTAGCCAGTCTGACAAGGGCGAGCTGGTGATAGGCGGCGGGGCCGACGGCTATAACAACTATACCCAGCGCGGGTCGTTTCACCATATTGAGGAAACCGTGCGCGCGCTGATCGAAACCTTTCCGGTTATCAGCCGGCTTAAGCAATTGCGGCAATGGGGCGGGATTGTTGACATGACCGGCGACCGGTCGCCAATTATTGGCAAAACCCCGCTCGGGGGGTGTTTTATCAACTGTGGGTGGGGCACGGGCGGCTTTAAATCCATCCCCGGGTCGGGCTGGGCGCTGGCAGCGACCATGGCATCGGGCGAGCCCGATCCGCTGGCGGCACCGTTCGGGCTTGAACGCTTTGCCGAGGGGCGGTTTATCGACGAGAGCGTCGCCGCCGGGGTGGCGCATTGAAACGGG
>CAYWXQ010000066.1:9327-10552 GCA_964462475.1 uncultured Rhodobacterales bacterium
CGCCGGGGTGGCGCATTGAAACGGGGTCGCCGGGGTGGCGCATTGAAACGGGACCGCCGGGGTGGCGTGCCCGGTGCCGGGGCTGCGCGGGGGTTACCTGCGGTGGTACCGCTTGCCGGACTCCATCAGGAAATGGGTTTTTTTCTGCTTTTTGGCCAACAAGAGCAAAGCCAGAACCAGCCCGCCAAGGGCACCGACGAATATCACGAGACTGGTTGTTTCGCCCATCTCCCACCCGTTCAGGGCATAGAAAAATTTCCGGATAGCATAGGCACCGGTGCCGGCAAATTTATCCCACCAACTGGCGGCGGTAGTTATAAACGCTTCCATCGTCACTCTCCTGTTGCTGCGGTTGCATCTCCTTGGGGTCTATTATGGTCTTGGTCTAAATTGCCTAAATATTACCTTATTTTTAGCACAAAATTGCCACATTACCAAGTTTCCGAACGCAAATTGGTTAACCTGCGGGCCGGTTGTTGCCATTCACTTGAACCCTTGCGTGCAAGCCTCTGGAAAACGGCCGTTCTTTGGGTTTCGGGTCTGTGGGCGGGGCGGGGTCACGGCTACGGGGCGGGCGTTGCCGGTTGGCAAAATACCGCGCATCGGGTGGCGGCAACACCGGGCGGGGCCAGCACATGCTAGAACATTTCAGCCTTTGGCAGCGGGTGATTCTGTTTGTGGCGCTGGCCTTATGGGCGGTGGCCAGCACGATCTCGGTTGCATTGGGTTATGCGCATTTGTTTGGCGCCCCCGGCGTGGCCGACCCGACGCCGCTGCCCAAACTAAAAGACCAGATATCCGAAAACTTCGACGACCTTCTGGCGGCGAAAGCCGAGGAAAAAACCATGGAAACCTACCGCTACGAGCTGTTTTTCTCGGTGGTGGGCACCTTGCAACGGGGGTTCGGTGAAATGACCATCGGCCTGATAAGGGGAATTTGAAATGCTGTTGCTAACCTGTCCATATTGCGGCATCGAGGCCGAGGAAACCGAGTTTCACGGTGGCGGCGAGGCCCATCTGAAGCGCCACGCGGGCGATAGTTCTGATGCTGATTTCACCGCCTATATGTTCGAGCGCAAAAACCCCAAAGGCGTGGTGTTCGAGCGCTGGCGCCATGTTTATGGCTGCGGCAAGTGGTTTCATGCGGCACGCTCGGCGGTCACGCTTGAGGTGTTCGGCACCTATAGCGCCCAAACCCTGCGCCCGCCCAAGGCGGTTATCGCCA
>CAYWXQ010000066.1:10652-12402 GCA_964462475.1 uncultured Rhodobacterales bacterium
GATATTGGCGCGCTCAACAACCGTGTTGCGCGTTTTCTGCCGGCGGGGTTTTACTATAAAACCTTTATGAAGCCGCAATGGGCGTGGAAACATCTGTTTGAGCCGATCATCCGGCGCTCGGCCGGGCTGGGGCAGGTGCCAACCAACCCCGATGCCGATCGCTATGAATATTTTTACGCCTATACCGATATCCTGATCACTGGCGGCGGCATTGCCGGGCTAGAGGCGGCACTAGAGACCGGTAAAAGCGGCGCCAAGGTGCTGTTGCTGGAGCAGTCCCCCGCTTTTGGCGGCCGTGCGCTGGTTGATGATATCGCGGTTGACGGCCGCGACGGCCCCGCCCATATCGCGTATCTGCTGGGTGAAATCGCCAAATTGCCAAACGTAACCCTGCGTGAGCGTATGCAGGCGGCAGGGGTGTTTGACCACGGCTATGCGCTTGGCTATGAGCGGGTTAATGACCACGCACCCGATACCCGCCCGCGCCACCGGTTATGGCGGATCCGCGCCAAACGTATCATCACCGCCACCGGCGCGCTGGAACGCCCGCTCAATTTCGCCGGTAACGACCTGCCGGGGGTTATGCTGGCCAGTGCCGTGCGCGATTACATAAGGCTTTATGGCGTGGCCCCCGGCGCGCGCACGGTGGTGGTTACCAATAATGATGACGCCTACCGCACCGCGCTAACGCTGCACGCGGCAGGGCTGGAGGTGCCGCTGATTGTCGATGCCCGCCCCCAAGGTGGCGGTGAATTGGCCGAAGCGGCGCGGCAAGCGGGCATTCGCATCGAAACCGGCCACGCCATCGCGCGGGTCAACGGCAAAAAACATGTCACCAGCGTTGAGATTTGCCTGCAATCAGGGGCGGGTAACGCGGTTGAGACCGTTGCCTGCGATCTGGTGGCGATGTCGGGCGGGTTTTCACCGGTGGTGCACCTGTGGTCGCACTGTGGCGGCAAGCTGCTATGGGATGAACCCAACGCCATGTTCACCCCCGACCCTACCCGCCCGCCAACCAACCAAAACGGTGCGGGTTTCGTGATCGCGGCAGGCACGGCCTTTGGCGCGCTTCAAACCGGCGCCTGTATTGCCAGCGCCAGATCGGCGGCGCGCCAAGCGGGCAAGGAGGTGGGGCGGAGCCTCGCCGAGGCGCCCGCCCCCCGGCAAACCCCGGCCGTGGTTGAAAACCCGATGGCGCCAATATGGGCGATGCCGACCAACGCGCCCTATAAATTGCGCGCCAAAACATGGCTCGATTTCCAAAACGACGTTAAGGTCTCTGATATCCAGCTCGCAGCGCGCGAGGGCTATGCCAGCGTCGAACACACCAAGCGCTATACCACGCTGGGCATGGCAACAGATCAAGGCAAGCTCAGCAATATCAACGGGCTGGCGGTGCTGGCGGGTAGTCTCGGGGCCGATATTCCGGCCGTTGGCACCACCACCTTTCGCCCGCCCTATACGCCGATATCGCTGGGGGTGATTGCGGGCGAGGCCGCGGGCAAGCTGTTTAAACCCACCCGCAAAACCGCGATAGACGGCTGGCACCAAAGCCACGGCGCGATTTTCGAACCGGTCGCCGACTGGCGCCGCCCTTACGCCTATGTTCAAACGGGTGAAACCACACAAGACGCCATCACCCGCGAGATCCTCGCCACCCGTGGGGCGGTGGGGTTGTTTGACGCCTCTACCCTTGGTAAAATTATCGTCAAAGGCCCCGATGCGGCGCGGTTTCTGGATCTGGTTTACA
>CAYWXQ010000067.1:0-7828 GCA_964462475.1 uncultured Rhodobacterales bacterium
GACCCCTGAAGGAGGGGCCACCTCGTCGGCGCGGGTTGTGCTGAAGCACAACCGGGTAAAGCGGCCGGCGGTGGCCGTTTGGTTTTGGCGTTAATCGCGCAGGCGGGTCAGGCTGATAGCTTTCATGACCGATTTTTCAAAGAACGGCTCTGATTGCCCCTTGCGGATTTTGCGCATGAAGTATTTCTCGAACCCGATTTTGGCCCAATGCACCCATTTGCCCTCGGCCGCCCAGTTTTTATTGCGGGGCGGGTTTTGCGGTTGCGCCAGAAAAGCCACGCCTTTGTCGCCAAAATCCGCCAGACAAAACGCGTTCCATGTCGGCTCATGCGTCGGGGCCTGCCCCCGCAGGGCTTGCCCGATATTGCCCGCTGCCGCCGCGACCATTGATTCGATCATAAAGCCGGTTTTGGGCACGCCCACCGGCACCGCTGTGGCCTCTAGCGGCGCGATGGCTATGCAGACGCCGACCGCGTAGACATTGGGGTATTTCACGTTGTGCTGGTGTTCGTTCACGGTAATGAACCCGCGCGGATTTACCAGACCTTCCACCCCCATAAACGCCGGAATGCCGCGAAATGCCGGCAGCATCATCGAGAAATTGAAATCAAGCTCGTGGCGGGCCACAACATCGCCGCCCATGGCGATTTCGCTGACAAACATCTTGCCGTCCTCGACCTTGTCGGTTTTGGCGTTGGTGATCCACTTGATATGCCGGTTGCGCATTTCGCGCTCCAGCATCCCCTTGGTGTCACCCACACCGCCAAGGCCCAGATGGCCGACATAGGGTTCGGCGGTTACAAATGTCATCGGCACTTTATCGCGGATTTTGCGTTTGCGCAGGTCGGTATCCATGATCATGGCAAACTCGTAGGCCGGCCCATAGCACGAGGCCCCCTGCACAGCACCCACCACGATCGGGCCGGGGTTTTTGCAAAACTCTTCCCAATCGGCGCTGGCGGTAATGGCGTGGTTAACGTCGCACACCGATTTGGTGAAGCCGCCATGGGGGCCTAGGCCCTCGATCTCGTCAAAGGCCAGTTCGGGGCCGGTGGCGATCACCACATAGTCATAGCTGACCTCGCGCCCGCTTTGCAGGGTGATCACGCTGTTATCGGGGTCAAACCTGACCACCGGATCGGCGATAAACGCGATCCCCTGTTTTGCCAGCACCGGTTCCAGATCAATGGTGATATCCGCTTTTTTGCGCCAGCCCACCGCCGCCCACGGGTTGGACGGGGTAAACTGAAAATAGGGCACGTTGGAGATAACGGTAATGTTATCTTCTGCGCGAAACTCCTTTTTCAGGTCATAGGCGGCGGGCAAACCGCCAATACCTGCTCCGATAACGACGATCTCTGCCATGTTTATGCCTCCCGGTAAATATAGATTTCAGTAATTCTGTAGGATCAATCTTTATTTACACAACCATAATGTAAATTACAAGACCGACGACAGAAGCCCCAGAGAAAAGGGGTTTTGGGGCTGTAAAGCTGCGCAGCGCTCATTGCCCATTGACATTCACCCACGACCACCGCCATGTTCCGCGCCCAACTGGATGTTGAATTTCTGGAGAATCCTTCATGGTTGTCGTTGTTGTTGAATCCCCCGCCAAGGCCAAGACCATCGAGAAATATCTTGGCCCGGGGTTTACCGTGCTGGCCTCATACGGCCATGTGCGCGACCTGCCGCCCAAGGATGGCTCGGTTGATACCGAGCATGGTTTCGAGATGAAATGGGAGATCGGCAGCCACTCCCAAAAGCACATCCGCGCCATTGTTGACGCGATGAAGGCCGATAGCTCAGACAAGCTTATTCTGGCGACCGACCCCGACCGCGAGGGAGAGGCGATTAGCTGGCATCTGGAAGAGGCGCTGAAAAAGCGCCGCGTGATCAAGAAAACCACCCATGTCGAGCGTGTGGTCTTCAACGCCATCACCAAAACCGCCGTCACCGAAGCGATGAAAAACCCGCGTCAGGTCGATATGCCGCTGGTCGAGGCATACCTTGCCCGCCGGGCGCTTGATTATCTGGTGGGCTTTAACCTGTCGCCGGTCTTGTGGCGCAAACTGCCGGGCGCCAAATCGGCTGGTCGGGTGCAGTCGGTCTGCCTGCGCCTTATCGTTGAGCGCGAGATGGAGATCGAGGCCTTCAACAATAAGGAATACTGGAGCGTCAAGGCCCTGCTCACCACCCCGCGCGGCCAAAGTTTTGAAGCGCGGCTCACGGTGCTGGGCGGCAAGAAGCTTGATAAATTCGACCTTGGCACCGCTGCCGCCGCCGAACTGGCGGTGCAGGCGGTTACCAGCCGCGCGCTAAGCGTGCAAAGTGTCGAGGCCAAGCCCGGCACCCGCAATCCGTCGGCCCCGTTCATGACCTCGACCCTGCAACAGGAGGCCAGCCGCAAGTTCGGCTTCGGCGCCAAGCAAACCATGAGCACGGCGCAGCGGCTATACGAGGCCGGTTACATTACCTATATGCGGACCGACGGCATTGATATGGCCCCCGAGGCGGTGATGGCGGCGCGCAGCTATATAAAGGGCAAATACGGCGAAAGCTACATCCCGAAAGACGCGCGCGTTTATAAAAACAAAGCGAAAAACGCCCAGGAAGCGCATGAATGCATTCGCCCCACCGAGATGGACCGCGAGCCCGCCAAGCTGGCGCGCCTGGAAACCGACCAGCGCAAATTATATGACCTGATCTGGAAGCGCACCATTGCCTGCCAGATGTCGGGCGCGCGGCTTGAGCGCACCAGCGTTGACGTTGGCTCGGCTGACGGCGATGTGGTGCTGCGCGCCAATGGTCAGGTTATTACCTTTGACGGCTTTTTGAAGGTCTATGAAGAGGGTCGCGACGATGTTGAAAAAAACGGCGATGACGCCCGCCTGCCCGTCATTCACGAAGGTGACGTGGCCACCCCGAAAGCCGGTGGTTTTGCCGCCGATTACACCAAATTCACCGATGATGATGCGGTGATCGACACCGGCATGCAGCGCCACGAAAAAGCGGTGCTGTCAGCCGATGCCAGCACCTATGCCCAGCAACACTTCACCCAGCCCCCGCCGCGCTATACCGAGGCCACATTGGTTAAACGCATGGAGGAGCTCGGCATTGGCCGCCCGTCAACCTATGCGTCGGTTATCACCACGATTCAGGATCGCGATTACGTTCGCAAAGAAAAAAACCGCCTGCACCCCGAAGACAAGGGCCGCCTCGTAACTGCGTTTCTTGAAAGTTATTTTCGCAAATATGTTGGCTATAATTTTACCGCCACGCTGGAAGATGATCTTGATAAAGTGAGCGCCGGCAAAGCCGATTACAAGGAGCTTCTCAGCCGCTTCTGGGGTGATTTCTCGGCCGCTATTGCTGAAACCAGCGAATTGCGCATCACCGATGTGCTGGAAAAGATCAACGAATTTCTGGAGCCGCACCTGTTTCCGGTTACGGCCGATGACCCAACGCCGCGCATTTGCAAAAACTGTGGCAACGGCAAGCTAAGCCTGCGCACCGCGCGTTCTGGCGGCGCGTTTATCGGTTGTTCAAACTACCCCGAATGCCGCTATACCCGCCCCTTGGCTGGTGATGCTGTCGGCGGCGATATGGCCGGGCTTGACGGCAAGGTGCTGGGCCAAAACGAAGAGGGCGTGGCGGTAACCCTGCGCGCTGGCCGCTTTGGCCCCTATGTGCAACTGGGCGAGCCAACCGAGGAAGAGCCAAAACCAAAGCGCGCCTCGGTGCCAAAAGGCATGGACCCGGCCGTGGTTGAACTGCCCAAAGCGCTAGAGCTGTTAAGCCTGCCGCGCACCATTGGCGAGCACCCCGAGGGCGGGGTGGTGACCGCTGCCATCGGCCCCTATGGCCCTTATATTTTGCTGACCAAACCGGCGGCAGAAAAGGGCAAAAAGCCGAGCAAGGTATATGTGAACATCCCCGACCCAGACGAAATTTTCACCATCGGCATGAACCGCGCGGTAGAGATGATCGCCAACAAACCCGCCGGGCGCGGGCGCGGGGCGGCCGCCGAGCCGATCAAGGCGCTGGGCGATCACCCCGACGGCGGTGAAATGAACATCATGAAGGGCCGTTATGGGCCCTATATCAAGTGGGACAAAATTAACGCAACCATCCCCAAAGGCACCGAGCCAGAGGATGTAAGCGTTGAAATGGCGATCGAGATTGTAAACGCCAAAGCCGCGACCAAAGGCAAAAAGAAACCGGCGAAGAAAAAAGCGCCGGCCAAGAAAAAGGCAGCGGCTAAAAAGCCTGCTGCCAAGAAAAAACCGGCCGCTAAAAAATAGCGCCGGGGCCGGTAGCGGGGTTGGTTTAGGCGGCTACACTTAACGGCAAGCCGTGGGCATCGGTGCGCACGGGCCGCAACGCCGCGCCCGAAACCTCGCGCAAGCGGTTGGCAAAGGCCAGACGCCAGTCGTGGTCCTCGGGGGCCAGCACCTCGGCCAGCGCCAGTTCGGGGGTCCATGCATCGCACGAGGTCAGGTAAACGGCCTCACCGTTCTGGACGTGGTTGGCGGCAATGATGGCTGGGCTGGTCATGATAGGCTCCTGTGCTTGCGTTCCCTGTATAATAGGATATTGTTCTTGATAATTGCTAGATACCCGCACAACTAAGGATTATATGGGTGAACTGGCTTAAAATGCAGAACATGTGTTCGGCTAAAGGGGGTAAATCAGAATGGTATATCAGCTCGACAAGCTCGACCGGAACATCCTCGGGGTGCTGCAGGCCGACGCGTCACAGTCGCTTGACGAAATCGCCCGCAAAACCGGCTCGTCCAAGACCCCGGTCTGGAACCGGATTCGCAAATTGCGCGCGGCGGGGGTGATTACAAAGCAAACCGTAATCCTGTCGCCCGGGGCGCTGGGGCTGGAAGCGTGCTTTTTTGTGCTGGTGCGCACCTCGGAACACGATGCCGGTTGGCAGGCGGCATTTCTGCAAGCCCTGCGCGAGCGCCCCGAGGTGCAAGAGGCCCACCGGCTGGCAGGGGATATTGATTATATCCTCAAGGTTCGGGTCAAAAACGCCAAGGCATATGATGATTTTTACCAATCCCTGATCGCGCAGGTAAAGGTGTTTAACGTCACGGCCCTGTTGTCGATGGAAGAGATAAAATCGACCACCGACCTGCCGCTATAACGCTTGACGGCCCTGCCACCCAGCCGCAATGTGCAGGCAAAATACCGGAGCCAGCCATGCCAACCCCAAAACCGGAGATGATCCGCGCCGCGATTTGTGACCTGAACGGCGTGTGGCGCGGCAAGCTGATGCCCGCAACCCAACTTGAAAAGGTGATGGGCGGCAGCTTGCGGATGCCGCTTTCAACCCCTGCGATCGATATTTTTGGTGAGGATGTCACCGACAGCCCGCTGGTTTTTGCCTCGGGCGATGCTGACGGTATCTGCACCCCGACCTCGCGCGCGCCAATGGCCGAACCATGGCAAAGCGGTGTGGCGCAATTTGTGCCGGTGGTGATGCAGGCCGAAGACGGCACGCCCTCGGCCATTGACCCGCGCCAGATATTAACGGCGGTTGTCGCCCGGCTGGCGGCACTGGGCCTGACGCCGGTGATGGCGGTTGAGCTAGAATTTTATTTGCTGGATGCCAGCGGCCCCCGCCCCGTGGCCCCGCAGCCCGCCGCGCAAATGCTGGCGCTCGATAATCTGCAGGATTACGGCAGTTTTTTTGACGAGGTTTATGCCGCTTGCAAAGCTTTTGGCATTCCGGCCGATGCCGCGATCTCCGAAGGCGGGGCGGGGCAGTTCGAGATCAACCTTTTACACGGGCCAGACCCGGTTGCGGTTGCCGATAACGCGGTTTTCTTCAAGCGCATTGTCAAGGGCGTGGCCAAAAAGCAGGGGGTGGCGGCCAGCTTTATGCCCAAGCCCTATCTTGATCAGGCGGGCAGCGGGTTGCATGTGCATTTCAGCCTGCTCGACGGGGCGGGCAACAATGTGTTTGACGATGGCAGCGCAGCGGGCAGCGACATACTGCGCCATGCGGTGGCGGGGCTGCTGAAACTGATGCCGGCCTCGATGCTGGTTTTTGCGCCGCACCTTAATTCGTATCGCCGTTTAACGCCCGATAGCCACGCCCCCACCGGCATTGGCTGGGGCTATGAAAACCGCACCAGCGCCATTCGCATTCCCGGGGGCAACCCCAAGGCGCGGCGCATAGAGCACCGGGTGGCCGGGGCCGATGCCAACCCCTATTTGCTGCTGGCGGCCCTGCTGGCGGGGGTGCTGGAAGGGCTGCAAAACCGGCAAATGCCCCCCGCCCCCACCACCGGCAACGCTTATGCGGCCAAGCTGCCACAACTGCCGGCAGACTGGGGCGCGGCGATTGCGGCCTTTGCTGCCGAACCGGCGCTGGCGGCCCATCTGAACCCGCAATTTTGTGCGGTTTACGGCGCGATGAAGCAACAGGAACACAGCCGTTTTGCCGCGCGGATGAGCGATTTTGAACTCGCGACCTATCTGACAACCCTGTAGCGCCACGATTTTGCTTGCATTTGTGCCGTTTTGCCCGCCAAATCACCGTTAGCCAACAAAATAATCAGATAGGTTCAACAGGGAGCAATATAATGAAATATCGTTTAACCACTGCGCTGATCGCGCTGGCTGCTGCGGGCGCAGTGCAGGCGCAGGAAAATGTGGTCCACATCTATAACTGGTCAGATTACATCGCCGAAGACACGCTGGCAAAGTTCACCGCCGAAACCGGCATTGAAGTCACCTATGACGTTTATGACAGCAACGAGGTGCTGGAGGCCAAGATGCTGGCCGGTAGCTCGGGCTATGATGTGGTGGTGCCGACATCCGACTTTTTGCAGCGCCAGATCGCGGCGGGCGTTTACATGCCGCTTGATAAATCCAAGCTACCGAATCTGGCCAATATGGACCCCGAGCTGATGGCCGGTGCTGCCGCCTATGACCCCGGTAATGAATATGCCACCATCTATATGTGGGGCACCACCGGTATTGGCTATAATGTCGGCGCGGTTGCCGAGCGTCTGGGCGCGGATTACGTTGTCGATAGCTGGGCGCTGGTGTTTGACCCTGAAATTAGTGCCAAGCTGGCCGATTGCGGTATTTCATTCCTTGATGCCCCGACCGAGATGATACCGGCGGCAATGAACTATCTGGGCCTTGACCCCAATTCAACCGCCAAGGCCGACCTTGAAGCGGGGGCGGCATTGCTTGAAACCGTGCGGCCAAACATCCGCTATTTCCATTCCTCGCAGTATATTTCAGACCTCGCCAATGGTGATACCTGCGTGGCGGTTGGCTGGTCGGGTGATGTGTTTCAGGCGCAAGCCCGCGCCGCCGAGGCTGAAAACGGCGTTGAAATCGCTTATGTCATCCCCAAAGAGGGCGCGCTGCAATGGTTTGACATGATGGCGATTCCGGCTGATGCGCCCAACCCCGAAAACGCGCTGACCTTCATCAACTTTATCATGGATGCGCAGATCACCGCCGATATCACCAACTATGTCTGGTATGCCAATGGCAACGCCGCCTCGCTACCGCTGGTTGACCCCGAGATCACCTCGGACCCCGGTATTTTCCCGACCGAGGCCGCCAAGGCGGGGCTTTGGGCCTCAACCGTTTATGATGCGCGCACCGACCGCACCATCACCCGCCTGTGGACGCGGGTAAAAACCGGGCAATAGGCCACATTGGGCGCGCTTTACCGGCGCGCCCCGTTCGGGGGGAATATGAGCGAGCATATACTGGCAGCCGAGGCCAAACCTTGGCGCGACAAAACCGCAAAACCGTTTGTGCGCATTCAGGGCATCACCAAGATGTTCGG
>CAYWXQ010000067.1:7928-12012 GCA_964462475.1 uncultured Rhodobacterales bacterium
GTGCCCAAGCCCGAGGCCATGGCGCGGGTGGCCGATATGCTAAGCCTGGTCAAGCTTGACGGCTTTGCCAACCGCAAGCCCCACCAACTGTCGGGCGGGCAACAACAGCGGGTGGCACTGGCGCGATCCTTGATCAAACAACCCAAGCTTTTATTGCTGGATGAACCGCTTGGCGCGCTTGATAAAAAGCTGCGCGAGGAAACCCAGTTCGAGCTTATCCGCATTCAGGAAGACCTTGGCGTGACCTTTATTGTGGTCACCCATGATCAGGAAGAGGCGATGACCCTTTCAACCCGCATCGGGGTGATGGATGCCGGTAAAATCGTGCAGGTCGGCGAGCCTCGGCAGATTTACGAAACGCCAAACAACAAATACGTTGCCGACTTTATCGGCTCGGTCAATATTTTTGACGGCGAGGTCGATGTTGCCGCACCCGACCTGATGCGGGTAACCACCGCCGAAGGGCCGCTGGTATGTGAACCGGTGGCGGGGCTGAAGGCCAAGCAAAAGCTGCACATCGCCGTGCGCCCCGAGCGGATGCAGCTGTCACGCAGCCCGATCAAGGCCGCCAACACAATGCAGGGGCTGGTTACCGAGGTTGCCTATATGGGCAACCTGTCGGTTTATCGCGTGCAGCTGGCGGGCGGGCAATGCCTGAAGATCACCGCCGCCAACGGGTTGCACGACGAAAACCCGATTACATGGGATGAAACCGTGCATATCGGCTGGTCGGCCGCCGCCAGCACGGTGCTGGTGCAATGAGCAAACGCAAAATATCGCCGGGGCGGCATTTTGTGATCGCGGTGCCGAACCTGTGGCTGATATTGTTTTTCATGGTGCCGTTTCTGGTGGTGCTTAAAATATCGCTGGCCGAGCCGCGTATCGCCATTCCGCCCTATTCGCCGCTGTGGGAATGGGTCAACGGCAGCCTGAAATTCAACATAAATTTCGAAAACTACGCCTATATGTGGGAGGACACGCTTTATATAAACGCCTATCTTTCCTCGCTTAAAATCGCCGCGATTTCGACCCTGCTGGCCCTGCTGGTGGGGTATCCGATGGCCTATTACATTGCCCGCGCGCCCGAACCCAAACGATCAATCCTGCTGCTTTTGGTGGTGCTGCCGTTCTGGACATCGTTTTTGCTGCGGGTCTATGCGTGGATCGGCATTCTTAAAACCAAGGGGATCTTAAACGCGGTGCTGCTATGGGCCGGTATTATTGACGAACCGCTGGTGATCATGCAAACCGATGTCGCGGTTTATATCGGCATTGTTTACACCTATTTGCCGTTTCTTATCCTGCCGCTTTACGCCAATTTGGTGAAGCTTGACGATACCTTGCTGGAGGCCAGCCGCGACCTTGGCGCCAGCCGGATCACCAGCTTTTTTCGCATCACGCTGCCGCTTTCCATGCCCGGCATTATTGCCGGCTCGATGCTGGTGTTTATTCCGGTGATCGGCGAATTTGTGATCCCGACCCTGCTGGGCGGCCCCGATACCCTGATGATCGGCAAGGTTTTATGGGGCGAATATTTTTCCAACCGTGACTGGCCGGTGGCCTCGGCGGTGGCGATGGTGATGCTGGTGGTGATGATCATCCCGATCATGGCGCTACGTAGCGCCCAAAACAAGGGGGCCGAGATATGAGGCTGCGTTTTACCCCCGTCATGGCCCTGTTCGGCTTTATCTTTCTTTATGGGCCGATCGTGTCGCTGGTGGTCTATAGCTTTAACAAAAGCAAGCTGGTAACGGTGTGGGGTGGCTGGTCTACCAAATGGTATGCCGAGCTTTTTGCCAACGCGCAGATCATGAACGCCGCATGGCTGAGCCTGAAAATAGCCACCATCAGCGCCAGTGTGGCAATGGTGCTGGGCACGATGATGGCGATGGTGCTGGTGCGCTTTGGCCGCGTGCGCGGCAAGGGGCTGATGTCGGGCATGATCACCGGCCCCTTGGTGATGCCCGACGTTATTATCGGCCTGTCGCTATTGCTGCTTTTTGTGGCGATGCAGGCGCTGGTCGGCTGGCCAAACGGGCGCGGCTTTACCACGATTTTAATCGCCCATATCACCTTTGGCATGGCGTTTGTAACCGTGGTGGTGCAATCGCGGCTGTCTGACATGGATAACAGCATAGAGGAAGCGGCGCTCGACCTTGGTGCCACACCGGCACGGGTTTTCTTTGATATCACCCTGCCGATGATCACCCCTGCGCTTGTGTCTGGCTGGCTGCTGGCTTTTACGCTTTCCCTTGATGATCTGGTGATTTCAAGCTTTGTTTCCGGCCCCGGTGCCACCACCCTGCCGATGGTTATTTTCTCCAAGGTGCGGCTCGGGGTCAGCCCCGATATCAACGCGCTGGCCAGCCTGATTGTGCTGGTGGTCAGTATCGGTATCATTATTTCGGTCCTATTGATGAGGAAAAAACCATGACCGGCGATCAAGCCTTTCGCGCCAAAACCAACAATGAACGCTGGGTTGAAATGACCTACGGCGGCGCGCTTTCGTTTTTGCGCCGCCGCTACAGCCGCGATCTTGACGGGGTTGATGTGGTGGTGTCGGGCATCCCCTATGATTGCGCCGTCACCTATCGCTCGGGCTGCCGGCTGGGGCCGCGCGCTATCCGCGCGGCCTCGGTGCAGCTGGCCGAGCTGCATGCGTTCCCCTTCGGGTTTGACCCGTTTGAAACGCTGGCGGTGATCGATTACGGTGACTGCATGATCAACCCGCATGATGCCGCCAGCGTGCCCGCCACCATCGAGGCCCACGCTACGCATATTCTGGCATCGGGGGCAAAAATGCTCAGCTTTGGGGGTGACCATTTTGTCGCCTATCCGCTGCTAAAAGCCCATGCCGCCAAGCACGGCCCCGTAGCGCTGATCCAGTTTGACGCCCATTGCGACACATGGGAGGACCACGGCGGTATTGATCACGGCACCATGTTCGGCCGCGCCGCCGCCGAGGGTATTATCGACGTGGCGCGCTCAACCCAGATCGGGCTGCGCACCCATAATGACAGCGACCACGGGTTCGAGATTTTAACCGCGCCGTGGGTGCATCGCCACGGTATTGACGCAGCACTTGAGGTGATCATCAAGCGCGCAGGCGATGCGCCGGTCTATATTTCGTTTGATGTCGACGGCTTGGACCCCGCCTTTGCGCCGGGCACCGGCACCCCGGTTATGGGCGGCCTGAGTAGCTGGCAGGCGCTGGAGCTGATGCGCGGGCTGGGCGGGCTAAATCTGGTGGGGATGGATGTGGTCGAGGTCTCGCCACCTTATGACCACGCCGAAATAACCGCGCTGGCCGCCGCCACCGTCGCCCATGATTTCCTGTGTTTACTCGCCGCCAAAAAGGGCGCAAAATCAAACCCGACCGGACGATTATAGAGGTTTTCCATGTCACTGCCCCAATCCATGGCCTATGTTGCCAAAATGCCCGAAACCGTGGCCGAATGGCTGGATGGCCGCCGGGTAGAGGAGGTCGAATGCGTGATCGCCGATATGGCTGGCATATCGCGGGGCAAGGCGATGCCCAGCAAAAAGTTCAGCCGTGAAGAGCGGGTGTTTTTGCCACAATCGATCTTTTTCCAAACCATTGACGGCCAATATGTCGATATGGAAATCGAAAACCAATGGACCGAGGCCGACATGCTGCTGGTGCCCGATTACAGCACATCTTGCGCCGCGCCGTGGGCGGGCGATGTTACGCTGCAGGTGATCCACGATGTGCTGAACATGGATGGCACGCCGGTCGAGGTTGTGCCGCGCAACGTGTTAAAACGCGTGCTTGACCTTTATAAAGCCGAGGGCTGGACGCCAATTGTCGCCCCCGAGATCGAGTTTTACCTGACCAAACCCAACCTGAACCCCAACCATCCGGTAGAGCCGCCAATGGCCCGCACCGGCCGCCGCGTTGCCAGCAGGCAGGCCTATTCGATGGTCGCGGTCGATGATTACGGCAAGGTGATCGACGATATCTATGATTTCGCCGAGGCGCAGGGCTATGAAATAGACACCATCATACAGGAAGGCGGCGCGGGGCAGATCGAGATCAACCTGATCCACGGCGACCCGCTAAAAC
>CAYWXQ010000068.1:0-11681 GCA_964462475.1 uncultured Rhodobacterales bacterium
GCTTCCCAAGCTGGTTGTCGCGAGTTCGAACCTCGTCGCCCGCTCCATTTTTCGGTTTTCATTGGCCGGGCCAGTTTTGCATAACCTCCCATGCTTCCGCGCCCGTGTCGACAAAGCGGAACAGGTCGAGATCTTCCGCCGATATAGTGCCGGCATCGGCCAGCGCCTCCCAGTTTATGATCTTGTGCCAAAACGCGCGGCCAAATAGCAGAATCGGCATCGGCTCCATCCGTTTGGTCTGGATCAGGGTCAGGGCCTCGAACAGTTCGTCCATGGTGCCAAAACCGCCGGGAAAGGCCGCGATCGCTTTGGCGCGCATCAAAAAATGCATCTTGCGAATGGCGAAATAGTGGAAGTTGAAGCAAAGCTCGGGCGTCGCATATTTGTTGGGGGATTGCTCATGCGGCAGCACAATGTTCAGGCTAATGGATCTGCCACCGACATCGGCCGCGCCGCGGTTGCCCGCCTCCATCACGCCGGGGCCGCCACCGGTGCAAACCACATGGTCTTTACCGCCGGTTTTCAGGCTTTCAGTTGTGCAGATTTGCGCGAACTTGCGGGCTTCGTCGTAATATTTTGACAGCTCCGCAAGGGTTTTGGTGCGGGCTTTGTCTTTTAGTTCGGGGTCGGGGATACGGGCGCCGCCAAACAACACCACGGTGCTTTCGACCCCGGCTTCGGTCAGTGCCAACTCGGGTTTTAGCAGCTCTAGCTGCAGGCGCACCGGGCGCAGTTCTTCGCGCAGCAAAAATTCGGGGTCGGCAAAGGCCAGGCGATAGGTCGGCGCGCGGGTTTGCGGGGTCGAAACCACATCTTGTGATTTTGCGATGTCACAGCGCGCGTCTGGGAAGCGGCGGGGTTTGGGGCTCATGGTGTTGGTCCTGCGATGGCTGGGGCATCAGAATTGCAGAGATTGGCGGGAATGGCTAGGGCGTATTGGCAGGGGGCAAAATAACCGTGGATCACTATTTGGTAACGTCATGGTATCGTCATTGATCGGTTTTTGGTGCCCGCCCCGCAGGATGACCGGAAGCGTTGGTAATTACGCGCCATTTCTGTAAGCCGAAGAAAATGCGCCACGAATTTAATGTTCTTTCATGTGGGGCAGGGCGGTTGCCCCCGCTAGGCCAATATGGCAAAAGGGGGAAACAACCGGCAAAAAGGCGCGACTCAATGACAGATTTTGCAACGCAGCGGACCGCGATGGTTGATGGTCAGGTCCGCCCCTCGGACGTAACGCTTTATCCGGTGATCGAGGCAATGCAGCACGTTCCACGCGAAGACTATGTGCCCGAAACCCTGCGCGAGGTTGCCTATATTGGTGACCACCTGCCGCTGGCCCCCCACCGCGTGGTGCTGGATGCACGGGTGATGGGCAAGATGCTGGACACGCTGGCGATCCAGCCCAGCGAGCTGGTGTTGGATGTTGGCGCGGGGCTTGGGCTGTCTTCGGCGCTGGTCGGGCATTTGGCCGAGGCGGTGATCGCGCTGGAAGAAGACGAAACCATGGCCAAAGAGGCCGAGACCCTGCTGGCAGCCCATGATGTTGATAACGCCATTGTCGAGCTTGGCCCGCTGGTGGCTGGTGCGCCCAAACATGGCCCCTATGACGCGATTATTATAGAGGGCGGTGTCGGTGAAGTGCCCGCCGCGCTGATTGCCCAGATTAAAGACGGCGGGCGCATGGTGGCGATCATGATGGAGGGCGCGCTGGGCCGCTGCATGATCGGGCTTAAAATCGGCAGCGACATGGAATGGCGCTGGGCGTTTGATGCCACCGCGCCGGTGTTGCCCGGGTTTGAAAAACAGACGATCTTTGCGTTTTAGCCGATCTGCCCTTGCGCGCCTGTCATAACTGTCTAGCGTGATCCGGTGGCCCTAAATCGGAGAATCGGTATGAGACGGAACTGGCGTGGCGTTATGGGAATGGTGGCGGTGCTGGCGGCTGTGCTGTCTGTCGGGCTGGCGGTCGGGCTTCGGGCCGATACCCTGACCGAGGCGATGCGGCTTGCCTATCAAACCAACCCCACCCTTATTTTAAACCGTGCCGCCCTGCGTGCGACCGATGAAAGCGTGGCGTTGGCGCGCGCTGGGCGGCGACCGCAACTGGCGCTGCAAGGGGCGATGAATTTTTCCAACAGCCCCGCCTTTACCGGTATTGCGACTGAATCGTCGTCTGTCAGCCTGAATGCCAGTTTGCTGTTGTTTGATGGCGGCCGCTCGGGGATGGCGGTGGAAGCTGCCAAAACAGCGGTGCTGGCGGCGCGATCCAGCCTTGAAAACATAGAACAATCGGTGATGTTGAGCGCGGCGCAGGCGTTTTTGACCGTGCGGCGCGATTTGCAAATTGTGGCGCTGGCGCGCAACAATGTGGATGTGCTTAAACAACAGGTGCAGGCCGCCGAAGACCGGTTTGCGGTCGGGGCCATTACCCGCACCGATGTTTCGCAAACCAAGGCGCGGCTGGCGGCGGCGCAGGCGGTGCTGGCGGCCAATCGGGGCGCGTTGGCGATCAGCTCTGAAAACTATATTGCCGTGGTTGGCACCGCGCCGGTTAATCTGGCGTCACCGCCGCATTTGCCCGCCTTGCCGGGCACCCAGGCCCAGGCCGAGGAGGTGGCGCTGCGCAGCCACCCGCTGATGCGCGCCGCGCACCTGTCTGAAAAGGTGGCGCTGATCGATCTGCGCCGCGCCGAAAACGCCCGTTTGCCGAAAATCAACGCTACCGCCTCGGTTGGCACCCGCAATGACGGCATATTTCCGGCGCAGGAAAGCTCGAGCATCGGCATAAATCTGAGCCAGCCTATTTTTACCGGCGGCGCGCTTTCGGCGACCATCCGGCAGGCCGGCGCGATGCTGGAGCGCCGCATGGCCGAAACCGCCAATACCCGCGCGCAGGTGCGCCAGAAAACCGCCTCGGCGTGGTTTCGCTTGCAGATCGCGCGGGCCTCGATTGCCGCCACGCGGTTGCAGATCGAGGCGGCGCAATATGCTTTTGACGGCATTTCGGAGGAGGCCAAGCTGGGCGCGCGCACCGTGCTGGATACCCTGAACGCCAAGCAAGAGGTGCTGACTGCGCAAAACGCCCTGATTTCAGCGATGTATGATGAACGCATCGCGGGGTATAGCCTGTTGGCCGCGATGGGGCTGCTGACGCCTGATAACCTTGACCTCGGGGTCACGCTTTATGACCCGAGCGAGAATTTTAACCGCGTGCAAAACGCGCCGATCAGCACTTTTGAGGCTGGCAAAGTGTTGGATAACATTGCAAATCGTTGGCAATAGCGGGTTAACGCTGGGTAATATATCAATTTTCGTTGAACTTTCTGTGAAAGCCTGTAGCCTTTGCGCATCCATTTCGACGGGCAAAACACCCGCGAAGAATAAGATCCATGGATCCAACAGAGGAAAAAATAATGAAAAAATTTACAACAACAATGGCGGCCGGCCTGCTCGGCGCGACCTTCCTGACCAGTGCCGTCTTTGCGGCCACCGTGCAGCCCGGCGATACCCTTGCCGCTGACCAAACCTTCACCTACCGGATGCTTGACGAGTTTACCTCGGTTGACCCCCAGATCGTTGAGGATGTTTCGGGTGCCGAAGTGGTGCGCGACCTGTTTGAAGGCCTGATGAACCAGGATGCCGACGGCAACCTTGTGCCGGGCGTGGCCACCGGCTTTACCACCAATGACGCCAAAGATGTTTATACCTTTACCCTGCGCCAAGACGCAAAATGGTCAGACGGCACGCCTGTAACTGCCGGTGATTTTGTTTACGCATGGCGCCGTTTGGTAGACCCCGCCACCGCCTCGCCCTATTCGTGGTTTGGCGAGCTGATGTCGATTGAAGGCGTTGGCGCGATTTTGGCTGGCGAAGCCGACCCTTCGACCCTGGGTGTAACGGCGATTGATGATTATACGTTCGAGGTCCGCCTGACGGCTTCATTGCCGTATTTTCCGCTGATGACCACGCAATCATCGACCTTTCCAACCCCGAAATGGGTGATCGACAAATTTGGAGATGACTGGACCAAACCCGAAAACATCGTCTCTAACGGCGCTTATACGCTGGAAGAGCACATCCCCTCGGAACGCTCTGTGAGGGTGCGCAACCCGATGTATTGGGATAATGACAACACCATTATCGAGCGCGTCGTGGCGCTGGTGATCAATGACGACAACACCGCGCTGACGCGCTATCTGGCCGGTGAGCTTGACCGCACCGAAATTCCTTCGGGCCAGTATCCGCGCCTTAAAGCAGAGTATCCAAACCAGGCGCTGAGCTTTCCGCGTTTGTGCAGCTATTATTATACCTTCAACGTGTCGCCATCCGGCCCCGAGGCCTTCCAGGATGTGCGGGTGCGCCAAGCACTTTCATATGCGCTTGACCGTTCGGTGATCACGGACAAGGTGCTGAAGGGCGGGCAGTTTCAGGCCTATACATTTACGCCGGGCGCAACCGCCGGGTTTGATGTGCCAAGCGTGCCCTATGCCACCATGACCCAGGACGAGCGCAACGCCGCAGCGGTCACGCTGATGGCCGAGGCCGGTTATGGCCCTGACAATCCGCTTTCTTTCTCCCTTCTTTATAACACCTCCGAAGGGCACAAGAAAATCGCGATTGCCGCAAGCCAGATGTGGAAGCAAACGTTGGGTGTAAATACCGAACTGGCCAATATGGAGTGGAAAACCTTCCTTGAAACCCGGGGCAGCCAGGATTTTGACATGGCCCGCGGTGGCTGGTGTGGCGATTATAACGAGGCATCGACCTTCCTTGATCTGCTAACCACCGATTCTGGTTATAATGATGGCAAGTTCAGCAACGCCGAAGTCGACACGCTGATGCAACAGGCCAAAACCCTGACCGACGCCTCGGCCAACTATACCCGTGTAGAGCAGATTTTGGCTGAAGAAATGCCGATTATTCCGATCTATCACTATACCTCGGTGTTTATGCTTAACGACAAGATCAAAAACTGGCCGATCGATAATGTTGAGCAAAACTGGTATTCGCGCGAACTTTATGTCGCCGAATAAGCCCTGAAACCAACAAACACCGCGCCTTGTCGGGCGCGGTGTCTCTCATTGCTTTTAGGCGCAAAGCCGGTGCCAAACCCAGGTCGAACCCATGATAAAATTTACGCTAAGGCGGGTGTTGGTTGCTATTCCGACCCTGCTTATATTGATTATCATCTCGTTTTTGCTGATGCACGCCGCCCCGGGGGGGCCGTTTACCTCTGAGCGGCCATTGCCACCGCAGGTATTGGCCAATATTCAGGCTAAATACGGGCTGGATAACCCGCTTTATGTGCAGTTGTGGGAATACCTGCGCGGCATTATTTTCGAGTTTGATTTCGGCCCCAGCTTTCAGCGCAAAGACCTGAGCGTGAACGATATTATCGCGCAGGGGTTCCCGATAACGTTTACCTATGGCGGCTTGTCGTTTTTGGTGGCAACGCTGGTGGGGGGCACGTTGGGTATTGTAGCCGCGATCCGGCAAAACACCATTATAGATTATTTTGCGGTCGGCGTTTCGATCGGCGCGCAGGTGCTGCCGAATTTCGTGATGGCACCGCTGTTGGTGTGGCTGTTCACGCTGGGGTTGGGCTGGCTGCCCGGCGGTGGCTGGAACGGCGGCGCCTGGCCCAACCTGATCATGCCGGTGATCGCGCTTTCTACCAGCTATATGGCCTCGATTTCGCGCATCACCCGCTCAAGCATGCTAGAGGTGCTGAACTCAAACTATATCCGCACCGCGCGGGCCAAGGGCCTGCCCGAACGCACGGTGATTTTGCGCCACGCGCTCAAACCTTCGCTGGTGCCGCTTATATCGTATCTCGGGGTGGCTTTTGTGGGCATGATCACCGGCTCGGTGGTGATTGATATTTACTTTTCGACCGGCGGCATGGGGGTGGCGTTTGTGAACTCGGCGCTTAACCGCGACTATTCGGTGATGATGGGGATCACCATACTGGTCGGGGCGCTGACCATTGTTTTTGCCCTGCTGGCTGACCTGCTATACGCGTGGGTCGACCCGAAAATCAGGTATTAGGGGATGGCGATGGATACGATAACCGAAGTGAAAGGCCGCTCGCTGTGGTCGGATGCGCGGCGCAGGTTCTTTCAAAACAAAGCGGCGGTGGGCGGGCTGGTTGCCCTGACCACCATTGTGCTTATCTCGTTCATCGGGCCGTATTTTGCGGTTTGGAGCAACGAGGAGATCGACTGGGATATCATCGGCAGTGCTGCCGAGCTTGGCATGCCGTCCCTGGCCAATGGCCACTATTTTGGCACAGATGATCTGGGCCGCGATCTTTATTCACGGGTGCTGCAGGGCACGCGGATATCGCTGATGGTCGGGGTGATCGGGGCCGGTATTTCGGTGCTGCTGGGCACGATTTACGGCACGGTTGCGGGCTATGTTGGCGGGCGCACCGACCAGATCATGATGCGGATCGTCGATATTTTAATGTCGATCCCGTTCATGTTTGTGATCATCCTGCTGCTGGTGGTGTTTGGCCGCTCGATCGGGATGCTGTTTTTGGGCATCGGCCTGCTTTCATGGCTGGATATGAGCCGGATCGTGCGCGGCCAGACCCTGAGCCTGAAAAACAAGGAGTTCGTTGAGGCGGCGCGGGCAACAGGGGTAAGCACCCCCACCATCATCCGCCGCCATATCGTGCCCAACCTGCTGGGGATTGTGGCGATCTATGCCACGCTGCTGGTGCCCGCGATGATTTTAACCGAGAGCTTTATTTCCTTTCTGGGCCTTGGGGTGCAAGAGCCGCTAACCAGCTGGGGCGCGCTAATTTCTGAGGGGGCGGGCACCATCCGGTATGATACCGAATGGCAGCTTATCGTGCCGCTGATCTTTTTTGTGATCACGCTGTTTAGTTTCTTTTTCATCGGTGACGGGCTGCGCGACGCGCTAGACCCCAAAGACAGGTAAGCCATGAACATTATCGACGTCAAAAACCTGAGCGTTAAGTTTGACACCCCCGACGGGGTGGTGGACGCGGTTAAGGATATCAGCTTTAGCCTTGGCGCGGGTAAAACGCTGGCGATTGTTGGCGAAAGCGGCTCTGGCAAAAGCCAGACGGCGTTTGGCATATTGGGGCTGCTGCCCAAAAACGGCCACACGGCAGGCTCGGTGCGCTATAGGGGCGAGGAGATTTTAAACCTGCCCGAAGCGGCGATGAACAAATACCGCGCCAACGAGATCGCGATAATCTTTCAAGACCCGATGACATCGCTCAACCCTTATATGCGGATTTCAAAACAACTGACCGAGGTGCTGGTCTATCACAAAAACATGGGCAAAGCCGAGGCGCTGCGCGAAAGTATCCGGATGCTCGACGCGGTGCAGATCCCCGATGCCGCCAACCGCGTGCATATGTATCCGCACGAGTTTTCGGGCGGCATGCGCCAGCGGGTGATGATCGCGATGTCGCTGTTATGCGGCCCCAAATTGCTGATCGCCGACGAACCCACCACCGCGCTAGACGTTACCGTGCAGGCCGAAATCATGGACCTGCTGATCGACCTGCAAGAAGATTTTGGCATGGCGATTATCCTGATAACCCACGATATGGGCATTGTCGCCGGCAGTTGTGAAGACACGCTGGTGATGTTTGGCGGCAAGGTGATGGAGTATCGCCCGACGCTCGATCTGTTTGAAAACCCCGAACACCCCTATACCCGCGGCCTGCTGGAAGCGGTGCCGCGCCTTGATATGGATGTAAAAACGCTGTCAACGGTTTCATATGATTTTCTGCAAGGGGGCAAATCATGAGCGAGCCGATTTTAAGCGTGCGCGACATGAAGGTTTATTTCGATGTCCGCGACGATGATGCCGGCGGCTTGTTTGCCAAAACCAAAAAGCTGAAAGCGGTTAACGGCGTGTCGTTTGACCTGATGCCGGGCGAAACATTAGGGATTGTCGGTGAAAGCGGTTGTGGTAAATCGACCTTGGCGCGCAGCATTATCCGGCTGGTCAAGGCGACCTCGGGCGAGGCGATCTGGATGGGGCGCGACCTGTTAAAGCTGTCGCCCGCCGACATGCTGGCGGTGCGCAAAGACATCCAGATGATCTTTCAAGACCCGCTGGCCTCGCTCAACCCGCGCATGACCTGCGGCGAGATCATCGCCGAACCGTTAAAAACCCATTTTCGCGGCATGGGCAAGGTCGAGCGCCGCGCAAAAGTGCGGGCGATGCTCGAAAAGGTCGGGATGGACCCCGCTCTGATCAACCGCTACCCGCACGAGTTTTCAGGCGGGCAATGCCAGCGCATCGGCATTGCGCGGGCGCTGATCACCAACCCCAAACTGATTATTTGTGACGAGCCGGTCTCGGCGCTGGATGTATCGGTGCAGGCGCAGGTGGTGAACCTGCTAATGCAATTGCAGGCCGAACTCGGCATTTCACTGCTGTTCATCGCGCATGATTTAAGCGTGGTAAAACATATCAGCAACCGGATCATGGTGCTGTATTTCGGCAATGTGGTGGAGCTGGGCAGCGCAAAGCAGGTAACCGAAGCGCCCCAGCATGCCTATACCAAAAAGCTGATCGCCTCGGTGCCGATTCCGGACCCGAAAAAAGAAATGGCGCGCCGCAAGATCAGGCGGGCGATACGCGCAGGCACATCTGCGTAACATTTGCACCAGACGCTGATACCGAGCGCAGCGAGGCCACGCCCAACGGGAGGCGATTTTTTGCGTAGCAAAACAGCGTCCGACGGGCGGGAGAGCCTGCTTGCGGGGCCGGGGCTTCATTGAAGGCTATGCGCCAGCCGCACAAGCCGGAGCTGCCTTTGCCTCGGGGAGGCTAAAGCCCCCCGCTCGACAAAGGCACGGTTTACAGCAAAGCTGAAAACACGGGTTGCCGCCGGCGGTGGCCTCGGCTTCGCCTCGGCGGGCTAGCGCGTGGATCAGCGTTTATTTTGCAGTTGTTTTGCCAGTATGACGGCCCCGTCCAGCGCGTTCCCCAACGGCGCATGCGCGGCTTTTTGGTATTTTGGATCCAGCCGCGCCAGATAGATCGGCCCTAGCCCACCAAGCATGCAAAAAGGTTTATCGGGGTTGAAACCGACCGTATCAATGCTTTTGCGCACGATTTCGGTATGTTTAGCCAGCAGGGTCTCGGCGTTTTCATCCCCTGCCTTGGCGGCGGCAATAATACGCGGGGCGAAGCGGCCGAAATTGCCGGGGGTAAAGCCGCGGGCCTGCTCTATCAGACTGCGCGGGGTGTTGCCAAACTCCGCCAGAATTTCGCGGGTGAGGGGCGACTGCGGCACGATCCTGTCATAGGCCAGAATGGCGAGATGCAAAAAATCGCGCCCCAGCCGCCCGCCAGAGCCGTCATCGCCCAGCAAAAACCCCCAGCCGCCGAGCTGGGTGAAACCATGCGCGTCGCGCCGCCCGTAAACCGAGCCGGTGCCGATGGCGGCAATGCAGCCTTCGGCCTCGCCTATGGCGCCGGTCAGGGTGGTTTCGGCGTCTGAAATGATGTCGGCCTTGGCAAAGGGCAGGCTCGCCAATAGCTGGGCGCGATAGTCGCCCAAATTGGCCCCGGCCAGCCCGAGAACGGCGCTGGATTTGGTGATCGCGTCTTGTGGCAGGCCCGCTGTCTCAAACGCTCGCGTCACCGCGCCCAAAATGTTTGCCCGCGCGGTTTCAAGGTTTGTCGCAATATTTGCCGCGCCGCCTTCGGCCTTGGACAGGCGTTCTCCGGTCTCGGTCGCGACCGAGACCCTACAGCCGGTGCCGCCGCCATCTACCCCGATCAAATAGCCCATGCTGTCTCCGAAATGCCTGATTTGCGTTTGCAAAAGGCATAGTCAGACGACAGAGTTTTGTCTATGGCTTTGATGGTGGTTTTATTGGGCTAACCGCCGGTGTGGTTCATGTGGCGGGTCATCTCGCCTTTGATCTTTTGGCGGGAATAGTCAAAATCATGGCCTTTGGGTTTGCGGGCGATGGCATTGACAATGGCGGCATTCAGGGCCTCGTTGCCCTCGTGGTCGCGCAGCGCGGCGCGCAGATCGGCCTCGTCTTCCTGGCCCAGACACATGAAAAGCTGGCCGGTGCAGGTCAGGCGCACCCGGTTGCAGCTTTCGCAAAAATTATGGGTCAGCGGGGTAATAAACCCGACCCGCCCGCCGGTTTCGCCGATGCGCACATATGTTGCCGGACCGCCGGTGTTCAGGCCTATATCCTCAACGCTCCAGCGGGTTTCGAGCGCTTTGCGCACGTCAGATAGTGGCCAATACTGGTCCAGCCGGTCGGCATCGCCCATGTCGCCCATCGGCATGACTTCGATCATCGTTAAATCAAACCCGCGCTCACCGCACCACGCGACCATGTCGTGCAGTTCGTCGTCATTGGTGCCCTTTAGCGCCACCGCGTTGATCTTGATTTTGATGCCGGCTTTATCGGCGGCATCTATGCCGTCCATCACTTGCCTGAACTTGCCCCAACGGGTGATTTGTTTGAACTTTTTTTCGTTCAGGGTATCGAGCGATACATTAACCCGCCGCACCCCCGCATCATAAAGCGGTTGGGCAAAGCGGCCAAGCTGCGAGCCGTTGGTGGTCAGGGTCAGCTCCTTTAGCGCGCCACTGGCCAAGTGCCGCGACATGCTGTTGAAAAACGTCATAATCCCTTTGCGCACAAGGGGTTCGCCGCCGGTAATGCGCAGCTTGCTGACCCCCATTTCAACAAAGGCGCTGCACATGCGGTCCAGCTCCTCCAGCGTCAGCAGCTCTTTTTTTGGTAAAAAGGTCATGTCCTCGGACATGCAGTAATAGCAGCGAAAATCGCAGCGGTCGGTGACCGAAACGCGCAGATAGGTAACCGCGCGGGCGAAGGGGTCTATCAGTGTGGGCGTGGGCATTTGGCGGCCTTTCGTTCGCGCCACTCTATGCATGTAACACGGTTGTTGCAAGGGGGGACGGGGGGTTGCGCGTGGCGCCCCCGCGCCGCTAAAGTGGCGAAAACCGGCGCAGGAGGGCGAAGGATGCAAGCTGAAACACTGGTGCAGAATACCGGCGATTGGGCGGCAATGCGCGCAGGGTTTAACTGGCCCAAACCGGCGCGCTATAACATTGCCGAGCAAATTTGCGAGCGCTGGGCGCGGGCCGACCCCGACCGCGTGGCGCTTATATATATCCGCCCCGATGGCGAGCGCCGTGACTATAGCTATATCCAGCTGTCGCGGGCCTCTAACCGCTTGGCCAACGCGCTGAAAGCCCACGGGTTGGGGCGGGGCGACCGTTGTGCGGTGCTGCTGCCGCAAACCCCTGAAACCATTTTAACCCATCTGGCGTGCTATAAGCTTGGCGCGGTGGCGGTGCCGCTGTTTACGCTGTTTGGCGAAGACGGCCTGCGCTATCGGCTGGCAAACGCGGGGGCCAAGGCAGCGGTGACCGATGGTGCCAACCTGCACAAGCTTCTGGCCATTCGCGATAGCCTGCCTGCCTTGCAGGCGATCTATTCGATTGATCAGCGCGAAAGCGGGGTGCGCGGTTTCTGGCAAGAGCTGGGCAAGGCAAAAGACGCCTGCGAAATCGCCGATACCACCCTGAACGACCCCGCCTTTATCAGCTATACCAGCGGCACCACCGGCCCGCCAAAGGGGGCGCTGCACGGCCACAAGGTGCTGCTTGGGCATTTGCCCGGGGTGGA
>CAYWXQ010000069.1:0-11633 GCA_964462475.1 uncultured Rhodobacterales bacterium
TGGCGCTGGTTGAACGCCGCGGTTTTAGCGAGCGCAACTTCCACGATTTTCACCCTGGCGGCAAGCTGGGGGCGCAGCTGGTGCCGGTGCGCGGTATTATGCGCGCCAATGCCCTGCCGCTGGTCGCGGCCGATGCGCCGGTTAACCAGGGGCTGGCAGTGCTGACCAAGGCCGCGCTCGGGATTGTTGGCGTGCTCGATGTGGCGGGGGCGCTGATCGGGGTGATCACAGACGGCGATGTGCGCCGCCATCTTGAGGCCTCGGCCGACAGCACGATGAAAGCGGCCATGCAGGAGACCCGGGTGGCAGAAATCATGAGCACAAATCCGGTGACCATTCCGCCCGATATGATGGCGGTTGAAGCCTTGGCGCGCTTGCAGGCGCACGCGATTTCGGTGTTGTTTGTGGTGGCAGACGGGCGGCCCATCGGGGTGGTTTCGTTTTTGTCACTGCTACAAGCGGGGGTGGCCTGAATGGTGGTGGTGGTGATACCGGCGCGCTATAAAAGCCAACGTTTCGCGGGCAAACCGCTGGCAGTGCTGCGCGGGGCGACGGGGGTTGAAAAATCGCTGATCCAGCGCAGTTGGGAGGCCGGTTGCGCGGTGCCCGAAGCAAAACGGGTAATCATTGCCACCGATGACGCGCGTATTTTCAACCACGCCAAAAGCTTTGGCGCCGAGGTGATGATGACCGCAAGCAACGCCGCCAACGGCACCGAGCGCTGCGCCGAGGTCACGGCCAAGCTCGATGATGCCGAGCTGATCGTCAACCTGCAAGGCGACGCGCCGCTAACCCCGCCCGAATTTGTAAGCGCGGTGATTGCGGCGATGGCGGGCGAAGAAATGGCCACGCCGGTGCTGCGCTGCGATGCCAAAACCCTGAAGCGCCACCGCGATGATCGCGCCGCTGGCCGTATTGGCGGCACCACGGCGGTGTTCAACGCCGCTGGCCGCGCGCTCTATTTCTCCAAGGAGCTGCTGCCGTTTGCCGATAATCTTGTTGCCGGTGACGCGGTGTTTCACCATGTCGGGCTATATGCGTATCGCGCCGAAACCCTGCGGCGCTACACCGCGTGGCCCGTTGGCCCGCTAGAGCGGATCGAAGGGTTGGAGCAGCTGCGGTTTTTGGAAAACGGTATCGCCGTGCGCTGCGTAAAGGTTGCCGCCAAGGGCCGCGATTTTTGGGAGGTCAACAACCCCGTCGATATCGCGCGGGTTGAAAAAGCGCTGGCCGAAACGGGGGTTGAATGATGAAAACCGTGCGGGTCAATGGCCCTTTGGGGGCCGTGGTTTTTGCCAATAACGCCCCGTTCGCGCTGATCGCCGGCCCCTGCCAGATTGAAAGCCGCGACCATTGTTTGCGCATGGCCGAGGCATTGGCGGCAATGTGCCAACGCGCTGGTGTGCCGCTGGTGTTCAAGGCCTCGTTTGACAAGGCCAACCGCACATCGGGCGCGGCCGCGCGCGGGGTCGGGCTGGAAAAGGGCCTTGAAATTCTGGCCGAGGTTCGGCGCGAGCATGGCCTGCCGGTGCTAAGCGATGTGCATGAACCTGCGCAATGCGCGCCGGTGGCGGCGGTGGTCGATATGCTGCAAATCCCCGCCTTTCTGTGCCGCCAGACCGATCTTTTATTGGCGGCGGCGGCCACTGGCAAACCGGTGAATATTAAAAAAGGCCAGTTTTTGGCCCCCGCCGATATGGCGCAGGTCGCTGCCAAAATGGGCGATGCCGCTATAACCCTGTGCGAACGCGGCAGCAGTTTTGGCTATAACACCCTTGTCAATGATTTCCGCGCCCTGCCGATCATGGCGGATACCGGCCATCCGGTGATATTTGACGCCACCCATTCGGTGCAGCAACCCGGTGGTTTGGGCACGGCCTCGGGCGGGCAGCGTGAATTTGTCGCCCCCTTGGCGCGCGCCGCGCTGGCTGTCGGGGTTGCGGGCCTGTTTATCGAGGCCCATAATGCGCCTGATATAGCCCCATCTGACGGGCCGAACATGTTGCCGCTTGAAACGCTTGAGGCCCTTTTGCCGGGCTTCAAGGTGCTAGACGAACTGACAAAAGGATAGACCATGCGTGATTTTCAACAGGCCGGCCGCTCGGTAACCATCAGCCAGAACGGCATGTGCGCCACATCGCACCCGCTGGCGGCCAAGGTGGCGGTGCAAATGCTTGAATCCGGCGGTAATGCGGTTGATGCCGGTATCGCCGCCGCGATGGTGCTGAATATTTGCGAGCCGCAAATGACCGGCCTTGGCGGCGATTGTTTTGCTTTGCTTCAGCCAGCCCCCGGGGCGGGGTTTATTGGCCTTAATGCTTCGGGGCGCGCCCCTGCGGGGCTATCAGCGGCGCGGCTGCGCGCGGCGGGGCAGGCAGCGATCCCCGATCAAAGCGCCGATGCGGTTACGGTGCCCGGCGCGGTTGACGGCTTTGTCACCCTTTCAAATGATCACGGTAAATTGCCACTGGATCAGGTTTTGGCCCCCGCCATCCGCTATGCCGAGCAGGGGGTGCCGGTTGCCCCCCGCGTGGCGTTTGACTGGGCGGTGGCGGCAGGGCGCGTTGCCGGTGATGCGCGCTATTTGTTTAACGGCCAGCCGCCGCAGGTCGGGCAGGTTTTTGCCGCCCCCGCTCAGGCCGAGGTGTTGCGCCGTATCGCCAACGAGGGCCGCGCCGGTTTTTACGAGGGCGAGGTCGCCGAGGATATGGTTAACACCCTGCGCGCTGCGGGCGGCAGCCACACGCTTGATGATTTTGCCGCCACCAAATGCGATTACGTTACCCCGATCAGCACAGTTTATAACGGCCACACCCTGACCGAGCTGCCGCCAAACGGCCACGGCGCCACCGCCATTTTAATGGCCAATATTCTGGGCAATTTCGACCTTTCCAGCCTGGACCCGCTGGGGGTTGAACGCACCCATCTGGAGGCCGAGGCCGCCAAGCTTGCCTATGATGCCCGCGATCGTTTTATCGCCGACCCAAACGCGATGCGGCGGCTGGAGCACTTTTTAAGCCCCGAAACCGCCGCCAGACTGGCCGCGCTGATCGACCCCGCCAAGGCGATGCACCTGCCAGATACGCGGCTTGAATCGGTGCATAAAGAAACCATTTACCTGACCGTGGTTGATAAAAACCGCATGGCGCTATCGCTGATCTATTCGATCTTTCACAGCTTTGGCAGTGGTATTGCGTCCGACAAATTCGGTATCTTGCTGCAAAACCGTGGCGCGGGTTTCACCCTGCAAGCGGGCCACCCGAACGAGGCCATGGGCGGCAAGCGCCCGATGCATACCATCATCCCCGGCATGCTTGAAAGGCCGGGCGAATTTGTGATGCCGTTCGGCGTGATGGGCGGCCAATACCAGCCCAACGGCCATATGCGCTTTATGTCCAACATCGTTGATTACACCATGGACCCGCAAACCGCCATCGACGCCCCGCGCGCCTTTGCCCACGGCGGCGAACTGGCGCTGGAGCGCGGCCATAGCGATCGCGTGCGGGCAAGGCTTGCGGCGATGGGCCATAACGTAACCACCCCCGAAACCGCCATCGGCGGCGCACAAGCCATCAGGATAAATGCTAAAACCGGCACGCTCACCGCCGGGTCAGACCCGCGCAAAGACGGCTGTGCCCTCGGCTATTAGCCAAGCAGTGCAAGGCTAAAGCGCGCCCGCAGCCAGCCCGCTCCACAAGCGCGGCCTGTGGCGGGCGCGTTAGTGCAGGTTGCCGCCAAGGCTATATTTGCCAGCGTGATAATCGCCAAACATCTCGCCGACCTCGGGGTGGCCAATTGGCTCGTTGCTGTCGTCGCGCAGAAGGTTCTGCTCGGACACATAAGCCACATAGTATGACGAGTCGTTCTCGGCAAACAGGTGGTAAAACGGCTGGTTACGCTCGGGCCGGATATCCTCTGGGATGCTCTCGATCCATTCTTCCGAGTTGTTGAATTTCGCATCCACATCAAAAATCACCCCGCGAAACGGGTGGACACGGTGCTTCACCACCTGCCCCAAAGAAAATTTTGCAATCTGCTGCTTCATCGCTTGTATCCAACCTTTAGCTCACGGCATATATATAGGCGAGCGCGGCGGGATGTCCAGCGGTGTCAGATAATGGAGAAGCACATGCTGTTGGCGCTCGAAGTGCTGCAAATCATCGCACCGGTGATCATTCTGGCCGGAATCGGCTTTGCCTGGGCGCGGCTGGGGTTTGAATACAAGGTGCAGTTTGTTACCCGCCTGACCATGAACCTGTCGGTGCCCGCGCTTATTTTTACCGCTCTGATCAAAACCGAAATCGACCCCGAAGCGCTGCGCATAACCGCCTTTGCCGCCACGTTGGCCTATGTCGGGGTGGCGGCGGTGCTGGCGCTGGTATTGCGGATGGCGGGCCTTAACCTGCGCAGTTTTCTGGCCCCGCTGGTGTTTGGCAATACCGGCAATCTGGGCCTGCCGCTGGCGTTTTTTGCCTTTGGGCAGGCCGGGTTTGATTACGCGGTGGTGGTGTTTGCGGTGATGGCGTTTTTGTCGTTCACGCTGGGGGTTTGGCTGGTGTCGGGGCATGGCTCGCCGTTGGGGGCGCTGAAACAGCCGATCGTCTGGGCCACGGTTTTGGGCAGTATTTTCCTGACCTACGGCTGGCGCTTGCCGGGTTGGAGCATAAACACGCTTGAATTGCTGGGCCAGATCGCGATTCCGCTGATGCTGATCACGCTCGGGGTGGCGGTCACGCGGCTTAAACCGGCCTCGCTTGGGCGGGCGTTTTGGCTGTCGCTGCTCAAACTCGGCATCTGTGTGGCGGTGCCGGTGGGCATTGGCCTGTGGCTGGGCCTGCCGCCGGTGGCGTTTGCGGCGCTGGTGGTGCAGGTGGCGACACCGGTGGCGGTGACCTCATACATGCTGGCCGAAAAATATAACGCCGAGGCAGACGAGGTCGCCGGGTTGGTGGTGGTTTCAACCCTGCTATCGGTGCTCTCAATTCCGCTTATTTTGGGCTTTATGCTGTAAAGTGGCTTGATTTTACGCGGTTTTTAGGGCCAAATACAAAAAACTAAAAACCGGTAGCAGTTTAAACAAAGACAGGCCCATGCGCAGAACCGCCATATTTCTGGTGCTCATCCTTGCCTCTTGCGTGCGCGAAACCCGCCCGCCCGAGCGGCAGGAAAACGCCTGCTCGGTGCTCGACCAGCGCCCGGGCTGGCTGCGCGATATGCAAAAAACCGAGGCCGTTTGGGGCGCACCGGTATCGGTGCAAATGGCGATTATCTGGAAAGAAAGCAACTTTCGCTCACGCGTTAAAACCCGACGCACGTTTTTTCTGGGGGTGGTTCCTACGGGGTTTGTGTCGTCGGCCTACGGGTTTTCGCAGGCGTTGGACGGCACATGGGATGATTACCGCCGCGACACCGGCGCGCGCCGCGCCAAGCGCTCTGACTTTGGTGATTCGGCCGATTTTATTGGCTGGTTTATGGCGAAATCCAGGCGGGTGAACGGCATCGCCATGACCGATGCCTATAACCAGTATATCGCCTATAATCAGGGCCAGGCGGGGTTTGCGCGCGGTTCTTATCGCGGGCAAGACTGGCTGCTTGACGTCGCGTGGCAGGTGCAAAACCGCGCCAATATATATGAAAGCCAGCTGCAAGCCTGCACCTGAGCCGCGCTAATGCTTGCTGCGCAGGGCGGTTAGCACAAATATTATTGCCGCCACCACAATAATTGATGGCCCTGCCGGGGTGTCGGCCTCCCAGCTCATCCACAGGCCCCCCAGCACCGAAACACTGCTGATTAACGCGCTGATCACCACCATGCGCTCGGGCGAGCGCGCCAGCGGCGCGGCGGCGGCGGCGGGCAGAATCAGCATCGCGGTGATCAGCAAAACGCCCACCAGTTTCATGGCCAGCGCCACAAACAGCGCCAGCGACAGCGTAAAAACCAGCCTGTCACGCAGCAGGTTGCCGCCCTCGGCCGCCATCAGTTCAGGCGACAGGGTGGCGTTCAGCAACCCGCGCCAAAACAGCGCCAGCACCGCCAATATAGCCACACCGCCAAGCGCGATCAGCCATATCTGGTTGGTTGAAACGGTTAAAATATCGCCCAGCAGGGTGTTTATCAGGTTTAGCCGCACCCCCGGTAACAGCGCCGCCGCCACCAGCCCGATCGCCAGTGCCGCGTGCGAAAACACGCCAAGAATGGTATCGCTGGCAAAACCGCCGCGCCCGGAGGCAAAGCTGACCGCCAGCGCCATGGCGGCGGCAACCACGATCACGCCAATGATCGGCGGCAGCGACAGGCTTAGCCCCAGCGCCACCCCCAGCAGCGCCGCATGGCCGGTAGCATCGCCAAAATAGGCCATGCGCCGCCAGACCACCAAACAGCCAAGCGGTGCGGCGATCCACGCAACCAGCAGGCCTGCCAGCGCGGCTTTTAGCAAAAACGGGTCAATCATGGTCGCAATTCTCGTGGTGGTGGTGCTGATAGGGGGCAACCCCGGCATGGCCGCCAAACAGATCCAGATAGCCAGGGTCTTGGGCCACAACGCCGGGGCTGCCCGAGCAGCAAATATGCTGGTTCAGGCAAATCACCCGATCAGATTGCGCCATCACCACATGCAAATCGTGGCTGACCATAAACACCGCCACGCCGGTTTCGCGGCGAATTTCTGCGAGCAGGGCATAAAACCGCGCCTCACCGGGCTGGTCCAGCCCTTGTGTCGGCTCATCCAGTATCAATAAATCGGGGGCACGCATCAGGGCGCGGGCCAGCAGCACGCGCTGGGTTTCTCCCCCTGAAAGGTCAACCATCTGCCGGTTTTGCAGCGCCTGCGCATCACAGCGCGCCAGCATTTCGGTGCGGCGTTTTTTGCTGCGCTCGCCCGAAAGCGCCATAAACCGGTCAACCGGCATCGGGATAAGCTGCTCGAGCGGCAGCTTTTGCGGGGTATAGCCAAGCCGCAAGCCGGGCTTGCGGACCAGCGTGCCACCGCTGATACGCATGGTGCCGATGATCGCCCGTATCAGGGTGGTTTTACCCGCCCCGTTTGGCCCGATCAGGGTCAGCGCCTCGCTTGGCATAATGTCAAAATCAAGCGCATCCAGCAACACCCGCGTGCCCGAGGCTACAGTTAGCGCCCGCGCGCTGATCAGGGGTTCTGGCTGGAGTTTTGGCTGGGGCATTGGCGGCATTCCTTTCGGGGGGCCAAATTATCGCAAGCCCCGCCGCTTCGCAACCGCCGTTTCGCCCATTGGCGGCAGATCGAAATCAACGGGCTCGATGCCCGTTTATTTCGACGCTGGCGGGGTGTTTTGCCGCTTGCCCGCAACATACACCGCCGCAATAGCACGGTCATCACCCAGCATGATTGTCGGAAATATGCTTTGCCAAATATCGCCGGCCTGCGCCACCCGCTGGGCGATTACCGGTGTTGACGCCAAGTCCAGCACCACCATATCGGCCTCGTGCCCCGCCGCCAGATTGCCGGCTTTATCCTCGATATGCAGCGCCCCGGCACTGCCAAGTGTGGCCATGTATAGCAACTGCGCGGGGTGCAGGGCATCACCGCGCAACTGGCCAATTTCGTAAGCGCTGGCCATGGTGCGCAGCATGGAAAAGCTGGAGCCGCCGCCAACATCGGTGGCCAGACCGGTGCGAATGCCCAGCGCGTGGCTGCGCTTGGCATTAAACAACCCCGAGCCGATAAAGGCGTTCGAGGTCGGGCAATGGGCAATGCTGGCCCCCGCGTCGCGGATCGCGCCCCATTCGCGGTCGTTCAGGTATATCGCGTGGCCCATCACCGCCCCCGGCCCCAGCAGGCCGAAATGGGCGTAAACCGCCAGATAATCGGGCTGGTCGGGGAACAGCTCTTTTACCCATGCCAGCTCCTCGTGTTGTTCGCTAAGGTGGGTTTGCATCAGGGTATCGGGGTGTTCGGCCCAAAGCGCGCCGGTGGCTTCCAGTTGGTCGGGGGTCGAGGTCGGGGCAAAGCGCGGGGTGATAACATAGGAAAGTCGGTCAACCCCGTGCCATTTTTGCAGCAAGGCTTTGCTGTTGTCATAGCCGCTTTGGGCGGTGTCGCGCAGATTTTCAGGCGCGTTGCGATCCATCATCACCTTGCCGCCCAGCATCCGCAATCCGCGTTTTTGGCTGGCCGTAAAATAGGCGTCCACGCTGGCAGGGTGAATGGTGCAATAGGCAGAGGCGGTGGTAATGCCGTTGGCAAGGTTGAGGTCAAGATAGGTGTTGGCCACCGCTTGTGCATAGGCAGGGTCGCCAAAGCGGGATTCCTCGGGGAAGGTATAGGTGTTTAGCCAGTCTATAAGCCGTTTACCCCAGCTGGCGATGATCGCGGTTTGCGCAAAATGCGCGTGGCTGTCGATAAACCCCGCCATGATCAGGCCATCGCCATGGTCGGTGATTTTCGCCTGCGGATGGGCGGCTTTCAGGGTGTCGGCATCCCCCACGGCTTTTATCACCCCGCCTGTGACCAGCACCGCGCCGCGGCGAATATGCTGCACCGCATCCGCCACCGGCATCTGCCAGGGGTTGCCGCTAAAGCTGAGGGTCTGGCCAAGGAGAAGCTGGGTCATAATGTGCCTTTTGTTTTTGCTCTTTGTTTCAAATAGCCGATGCAATTGCAAACCAATTGCGCTAGGTTGCGCCCAAAGAAAAGGGGCAGCACCATGACAGAACACGCGCACACCTTCCCCGCCGAGCAGGATTACGGGCTTAATACCTCGCTGGTTGATGCGGTGCTTGAAACCGTTGAGCAAGGCTCGCAGCAACAGTTGCTAAGCCTGCTGGAGCCGCTGCACGAAGCCGATATTGCCGACATACTTGAACAGATCAGCCCGTCTGAACGCGACGCGCTGCTCACGCTTTGGGGCCGCGAGATCGACGGCGGGGTGCTGTCGGAGCTGGAAGAAGGTGTGCGCGACGAAATTATGCGCGACCTGCCTGACGATGTGCTGGCCGAAGCGGTGCGCGACCTTGATACCGACGATGTGGTCTATCTGGTTGAGGATCTGGACGAACCCCAACAGGAAAAGCTGCTTGAAAAGCTGGATGACGTTGACCGGATCGCGGTTGAACAGGCGCTGACATATGGCGAGGACGCCGCCGGTCGCCTGATGCAGCGCGAAATGGTTGTCGCCCCCGAGCATTGGCAGGTCGGCGATGTGATCGACTATATGCGCGGCGCTGAACACCTGCCCGAAAGCTTTTACGATGTGATTGTCGTGGACCCGATGATGCACCCGGTGGGCGAGGTCCGGCTGGCTACCATTATGGGCGCGGCGCGGGGGGTGCCGATCGCCGAGCTGATGGAAAAGGATTTCCGCATCATCCCCGTTGATCAGGATATAGAGGACGTCGCCTATGCCTTTAACCAATACCACATGGTCAGCGCGCCGGTGGTTGACCGCGAGGGCCGCTTGGTGGGGGTGATCACCATTGACGACGCGATGGAAGTGCTGGAAGACGAGGTCGAGGAAGACATGAACCGCCTTGCCGGCCTTGGCGACGAGGACCTGACAGACAAGGTTTGGCAAATCACCAAGGCGCGGTTTCCGTGGCTGGCGGTTAATCTGGTAACCTCGATCCTGGCCTCGATCGTGATCGCGCAGTTTACCAACGTGATAGAGGCGATCGTGGCGCTGGCGGTGCTGTTGCCGATCGTGGCCTCTATGGGGGGCAATGCCGCGACCCAAACCCTGACGGTGGCTGTGCGGGCGATTGCCACGCGTGATCTGACGCCCTCAAACGCCATGCGGATTGTGCTGCGTGAAACGCTGGTCGGGCTGGCCAATGGCGTGGTTTTTGCGGTGATTATCGGCATTGTCGGTGTGGTGTGGTTTGGCAACCCGATGCTGGGGGTGGTGCTGGGGCTGGCGATGGTGGCCAACCTGCTGGTGGCCGGCATGGCGGGCATATTGGTGCCGATCACGCTTGATAAGCTCGGGGCCGATCCGGCGCTGGCCTCGGGGGCGTTTGTGACGGCGGTGACCGATGTTGTCGGGTTTTTCTCGTTTCTGGGGCTGGCAGCGCTGTTGCTTTTATAGGGGGGTAAAATGCGGATCGGGATCCTGATATTTGATCGGGTGGAAAAGCGGGGTTTTGTTGGCCCGCTTGAGGTGCTGGATGGCTGACCCCGCCAAAACCCCGATATTGCGACCGCTCGACAGCGCGGCCCGTGGGCTGGCCCGCGGCTTGCTGGCCGAGGCCCGTTTCGGCGCGCTGGCGGTAATGCTGGATGGCGCACCATTTGTATCCCGCATTGCGCTCGGGTTTGATGGCGGTGTTGTGTCGCTGGTTTCAACCCTTTCGCAACACACGCAAGCGCTAAAGGCCGCGCCGCGCTGCTCGCTTTTAGTCGGCGAGCCGGGGCCAAAGGGCGACCCGCTAACCCATGCCCGCCTGACCCTGCAGGCCGAGGCCACGTTTTTGGACCACGACACAGGGTTGCGGGCACGGTGGCTGGACAGGCACCCCAAAGCGCGGTTGTATATTGATTTCGGTGATTTCCGCTTTGTGCGGTTTTCGGTGCGCGCGGGGTTTTTGAACGGAGGTTTTGGCAATGCCTGCAAGCTTACCCCCGCCGATATGGGCTTGGGCTAGCGGCATATTTATTTATCGCCAGGTTCCGTCTGCGCCATGAGAATCCACCGTTGTTTGGTTTTTCTTTGTCGCGGTTACCAAAAAGCTATGTTTGGGGCCTCCAAGGGGGCGGGGGGTTCAGAGCTAACGCAGGATCAGCATTTTTGTGCAGACCTCGCATCAATTGCAGAATGAGCCCTTTTATTTTTTTGGCAAAACTGTCTTTATGCCGAGATCAGGAACTGGAATCATCAATGCCCAATAACGCAAAACCGGGCCCGCTGGCGGGCATAAAAGTGCTGGATATGTCGCGCATTCTGGCGGGGCCAAGCAGCACCCAGCTATTGGGCGATTATGGCGCCGATGTGGTCAAGATCGAACGCCCGGGCGTGGGCGACGACACCCGCAAATGGGGGCCGCCCTATGTCAAGGATAGCGATGGTAACGATACATCCGAAAGCGCGTATTATCTTGCGGCGAACCGCAACAAGCGCTCGGTGGCGGTTGACATTGCCACCCCCGAGGGCGCGGCGCTAATCAAGCGTCTGGCTGCCAAGGCCGATATTCTGGTCGAGAACTACAAGCTGGGCGGGTTAAAGAAATACGGGCTGGATTATGGCAAAATCCGCAAGCTCAACCCCGCGATCATCTATTGCTCGATCACCGGTTTTGGCCAGACCGGCCCCAACGCCCACCTGCCCGGCTATGACCTGATGGCACAAGGCTATGGCGGCATCATGAGCCTGACCGGTGCCCCCGACGGTGCGCCGATGAAGGTTGGCGTCGGCATTGCCGACATTATGTGCGGCATGTATGCGGCCACCGCCGTGCTGGCCGCCCTGCGCCACCGCGACCAAACCGGCGAGGGCCAGCATATAGATGTGGCGCTGGTGGATAGCCAGATCGCGTGGCTGATCAACGAGGGCACAAATTACCTGCAATCGGGGCAGCTGCCCAAGCGGCGCGGCAATGGCCACCCCAATATCGTGCCCTATCAGGTATTTGCCGCCAAGGATGGCCACCTGATTGTCGCCGTCGG
>CAYWXQ010000070.1:0-5972 GCA_964462475.1 uncultured Rhodobacterales bacterium
CGCTTGCAGCGCGCCGCGAGCGCCAGCACCTGCCAAGCTTTCTGCCCGTTGCGCGGCGCGGCCGGGCTGGTTGGGCAAGAACTGCTCTATGCCTATTTGCGCTGGCGTCAAATGCACCAATAGTGCGGCTTTCACCACCTCCATCATCGGCGCGGGGCCGCAGATAAATGCTTGGTCTACTGCCCTTATATCGATCCAGCCTTTGAACAACCCGTCCAGCTTTTCAGCGTCCAGCCGGCCTGCAAACAGGTCAATATCCTGCGCGTTATCCTCCAGAATATGGATGACATGAAAGCGCGCTAAAAACCGGTCTTTCAGGTCCTGCAATTCACCGCGAAACATCGTCGAGGCCACAGAGCGGTTGGCATAGACCAGCGTGAACTGCGCCTCGCTATCATTTCCCAGCGTTGTTTTTATCATCGATAAAAGCGGCGTAATGCCCGAACCACCGGCAAAGCCAAGGTTGTTTTGCCCCGTTTTGGCCCCGAAATTCCCCATCGGTTCCATCGCCTCAAGAACATCACCTACGCGCAGGTTTTGATTGGCAAAGCTCGAAAACACCCCGCCATCCACCGCTTTGATCCCGACCTTCAGCCCCTCGGCCATGGTTGTGCAAATCGAATAGCAGCGCCGCAGCTCCACCCCGTCAAAATCGTGCCTGAAGGTCAGGTATTGGCCCGCAGTAAAGCTGAAATCACCGCTTTTCGGGGTTAATGACAGCACAACAGCGGCGTCGGTTTCGCGCTGGATACCGGTAATTTCGAGGCGATGAAAACGGGGCATAGTAGGCTCCTACAGGCATTTAAAGGCGTCAAACGGTTCCAGACAATCCGCGCAGCGGTGGTGGCTTTTGCACGGGGTAGAGCCGAATTTGGATAGCAGTTCGGTATTGCCCGAACCACAGCGCGGGCAGTTTGGCGCGCCGGATATTGGCGGCGCAATGCCGTATGCGCGCAGTTTTTCATGGGCTTCAGGCTTGATCGAGTCGGTGGTCCATGGCGGGGCGATTTGTGGCACTAACCGCAGGTTCTCAACGCCATTTTCGCGCATTTTTGCCGCAATATCGAGCATAATAAACGCCGTGGCCGGACAACCCGAATAGGTGGGCGTGACCTTTATGACCACCTCGTCGCCAACCTCTACCCCGCGGATCACCCCCAGATCAACCAGCGACAAAACCGGTATTTCGGGGTCTGGCACCTCGGCCAGCCACGCCCATATTTGCGCTTCATCCACCATCTACCAACGGGCATCCGGATAGGCGCGTTGCAAAAACTGCATGGTGGCCAGCATATGGCCAAGGTCTTCGGTATGCACCCCGTTGCGCCCACCCTTTTGGGCAAAATCACTGTCGGGGCGGGTCAGCGTGGCGGTTGCGAGTGTCGCGTTAAGCGCCGCATCGTAACGCCGGCGCTGCGAGCCGGGTAGCGGTGCCACCCCTGCCGTTTGCATGCTGAAATCAACCGCGTCATCGGTGAACATTTCACCAACATAGGGCCACAGCGCCGTGAGCGCTGCTTGCATTTTCTGGTGGCTTTCGGCGGTGCCATCCCCAAGTCTGATAACCAAATCTTTTGATCTTTCAAGATGATAATCAGCTTCCTTAACGCATTTCGCCGCAATACCCGCCACGCGGTCATCGCTTGAAAGGCACAGGTCGGCCAGCCGTTCATGGTGCCACAGGTCAAACAGGAACTGGCGCATCAAGGTGTGGCCATAGTCGCGATTGGGGCGCTCACATAGCAGCAGATTGCGAAAATCCCACGCATCGCGGCGATAGGCGAGCGCGTCGGCATCACGCCCCTGCCCCTCTACCTCCCCCGCCAGCCCCAGCCACATGCGGGTTTGGCCGATCAGATCAAGCGATATATTGGCCAGCGCGATGTCCTCTTCCAGCACAGGCGAATGACCGCACCATTCAGACACCCGATGCCCCAGCACCAGCGTGTTATCCCCCATCCGCAGCAAAAACTCGAACATCACATTGATCCCACATCGTCAGGGATGTCAAAAAAGCTCGGATGGCGGTAGGTTTTGTCGTTTGCGGGGTCAAACATCGGCCCCTTGCGGCCCGGCGCGCTGGCATAAATGCTGGCCGAGGGCACCACCCAGATGCTGACCCCCTCGTTGCGCCGCGTGTAAACATCGCGGGCGTTCAGCATCGCCATTTCGGCATCGGGCGCGTGCAGGCTGCCGACATGCCGGTGGCTAAGGCCGTATTGGCCACGAATAAATACTTCCCACAGGGGCCAGTCTTTTGCCATGGTTCTACTCCGCTACAATCTGTTGTTTTTGGGCATGGGCCAGCAGGCCATCCCGAAACCACGCGCCATCATCATGGGCTTTGTTGCGCGCCCGCAGACGATCAACATTGCACGGCCCGTTGCCCTTTAGAACCGCAAAAAACTCGGCCCAGTCCGGCTGGCTAAAGCTATAATGGCCGGTTTTCGGGTTTAGTTTCACGGCCTTGTCCGGCACCTCCAGCCCCAGATACTCTATCTGCGGGATGGTCTGGTCGACAAATTTTTGCCGGCCCTCGTCATTGGTCATGACCTTGATCTTCCACGCCATTGATTGCGCGCTATGCACCGATTCAGCGTCAGGCGGGCCAAACATCATCAGCGCGGGTTGCCACAGCCGGTTAAGCGCGTCTTGCGCCATCATTTTTTGCGCCGCCGTGCCCGCCACCATTTTCATCATAATATCAAAGCCTTGGCGGGCATGAAAACTTTCTTCTTTGCATATTCGCACCATGGCGCGCGAATACGGCCCGTAAGAGGTGCGCTGCAACGCCACCTGATTAACAATTGCGGCCCCGTCAACCAGCCAGCCAACCGCGCCCATATCAGCCCAGTTCAAGGTGGGGTAATTGAAGATCGACGAATATTTTGCCCGCCCCGCCAGCAGGTCATCAATCAGCTCAGCGCGCGACACACCCAGCGTTTCAGCGGCGGAATATAAATACAGCCCGTGGCCAGCCTCGTCTTGCACTTTGGCCAACAAAATCGCCTTGCGCTCCAGCGTCGGGGCGCGGGTTATCCAGTTGCCCTCGGGCAGTTGGCCAACAACCTCTGAATGGGCGTGCTGGCTGATCTGGCGGATCAGGTTTTTGCGGTAGCCCCCGGGCATCCAGTCTTTTGGCTCTATCTTTTCACCCGCGTCTATGCGCGCCTGAAAGGCTTTTTCCTTGGCGCTCATATCTTCGGGGCGCATCACACCTTTGCCGGTGGATGGCACCATTTGTGCATACATGTCGCCTCTCCCCATTAGCTGACTGCACGGTCAACTATATCAACCTACGCGCCGCCCGCAACAAGTTTTTGCGGTGCCCCGCAAATTGCCTCAAGAACCCGTGGTCCCGCGCCGCTCGTATTTTTTATAAGAATATTCTATCAGAAAACAGACAACAACAATGCCGGATGCAATTAGCAGCCCGGGCAAATTTGCCGAAAATGTGTGAACAATCAGGGCACTAACGGCCAGCACACACAAAATAAACCCAGATAGCGGGATAATCTTGCCGGCTTTGATATTGTTCGCGAGCTTGAATCCGGTTAGGTTAACCACCGCAAAGATCAGTAAAAACCCGATGCTCCCCGCGGCGGCGATGCTCTCTAGGTCTATGGTGTTTACCAATGCCAGGGTTGCCAGGCTGGTGATCATCAGCCCAATGGGCTGGTTCCAGAACATGCGGGTAAATTCGCGGGGCAGTTCATCATCCTCGGCTATTTCATAGCTGACCCGGCTGCCGCCATAAAGCGAGGCATTGATGGCAGAAAACGTCGATATCAGCGCAGCAATGGTGATGATGGTAAAACCGACCTGCCCCAACATCGGCTTGGCGGCCTCTGCCAGCACATAGTCTTGCGCGGTTGTGATGACCGAAAACGGCAGTGACCCAACGGTGATGACCGCAATCGTGATATAAAGCAGAATTACAAAAATTACCGCGCCAAAATAAGCCCTCGGCACGTTCTTTTCGGGGTTTTCAATATCGGGCGCGGCGTTGGCGATCAGCTCGAACCCTTCATAGGCGACAAAAATAACCATTCCGGCCGAAATCAGGTTCAGGGGTGTTTCCCAGTTGCTGACCTTAAGCTGGCCAAGGTTTGGATTGCCAAACAGACCATAGGCGCCAACTGCCACAAACCCGAGCAAAATCACAAGCTTGATCATAACCGCGTATGATTCGATCACGCCGACAACCTTGATGCTGTAATAATTTATCGCCGTGGCAATGATAACAATTAAACTGGCATAGATATGGAAATTCACCACGTTATCAGAGACGATCTTAAACAGATTCGGAGCATAAGAGCCAAATGCCGACGCATAAAGCGCCAGCATGATAATATAGCTGACCCACAGTAAATTATTTATACCACCACTAAACACGCCGCGCCCGAACCCCTGGTTAACAAACTTGACCGTGCCGCCCCTGTCTGGATAGGCCAGCGACAATTTAACATAGCTGTAAGAGGTGATCAGCGCGATCAGCCCGGCAAACAAAAATGAAACCGGCGTGCCCCCTTTGGCCAGCGTCGCCGCCAACCCCAAAACGGCAAATATACCGCCGCCCACCATGCCGCCAATGCCAATCGAAACCGCCTCTTTCAAGCCGATTTTTTTGGGCTTTGCCGCGCCCGCCTTGCCCACGCTTCCACCCGTCATGCGACCCCCGGCAACAGCTTTACCAGCCCGGAAGCCAACATTTGAATGCCGATGGCCGAAAGCAGCAGCCCCATTATGCGGGTCGCAACATTCAGGCCGGTGGTGCCCATATATTTGCCAATCGGTGCCGCGAGCGTCAGGGCGAACCACACAAAACACGCAATCAACACAATACCGCCGCTCAGAATAACTTTGTCACTGATATTGATCGCCTGATGGGCATCCGAGATCGCCAAACTTATCGCCCCCGGCCCCGCGATCAACGGCATCGCCAGCGGCACCACCGCAATCGCATCCTTTGAGCCGGCTTCGTCAGCTTCCTCGGGGGCTTGGCGCATATGGCTTTGCTTGGCATTCAGCATCGCCAGCGCCATCAGCAAAATCAGCAACCCGCCAGCAGAGCGAAAGGCGGGCATTCCGATCCCGAAGAACCCTAATATGCTGGCCCCGAACCAAATGGAAATTACCAAAATAGTGGCAACAGACAGGGCGGTTATCCGGGCAATTGATTTGCACTCGCGGTCGGTTCTGTCTCCGCGCATAGACAAAAACACAGGCACAACGCCGATCGGGTTCATGATGGCAAACATGCCGACAACAGATTTAACGTATAGGGTGTAATCGCTCATTTGGCGCTTTCTTTTGTTGGGTAGTGCTACCAAACTTTTGCAACATCAGCTGAACATTCTTAATAGCGATGTTTTTACAATAGCGCTAGCCTTGGGTCGCTTTAGCGCAACAAATGGCATCGGGCGGCAGATTTCCATTGCCACCACACCCACCCGCGCGGTCAGGGTGCCGTTTATAATTCCCTCGCCAAAGCGCCGCGAAACCTTGGACAGCGCCCCGCCGCCAACCATCGAGCCAATCATATCATCCCCGATGGCTACCGCGCCCGTGGCCAGCAAATGCCCCGCCACCCCCTTTAGCAGCCGCCAAGAGCCAAAAAAACCGGCCCGTCCGCCGTAAACCGCCGCAATCCGGCGGATCATCGCCACATTGCTGGTCAGCGCCACCAACACATCCACCAAGGCCAGCGGCACCAGCGCGGTTGCCGCCGCCACCTTTTTGGCGGCGGCCTCGATCTCTAACCGCGCTTCGGCGTCTAGCGGGGCCATAAGCTGCCGTTCGGCGAAATCAAGCAGCGCGTCGGCATCCAAAATATCCGCGCTTTGCTCGCGCAGCGCACCGCGCGCCCAGCGTAGATCGGGGCGCGACTGGTAAAGGGTATCAAGCCGGTCAAGCACCTGCTGTGCGGGTTGCCGCGCCTGCGTGCGCGCCTGCGTGGCCGCCGCGCGCAA
>CAYWXQ010000070.1:6072-9117 GCA_964462475.1 uncultured Rhodobacterales bacterium
GGTTTACGATGCTTGGTCATTTTGCGCCTCCTTTGGCTGCCATTCCATGCGAATATCGGGCAGGCCTTCTTCGTTGTCAGAACCATCACCGCGCGCGGTTTCAACAAAGCCTTCGCGCGCGTAAAACCGCCTTGCGCCGGTGTTTTTGGTCAATGTCCAAAGCGCCAAACCATCGGGGCTGGCGGTTTTTGCCCGCCCCAGCAGCGCGGTGCCCACGCCTTTGTTGCGGGCCTCGGGGGTTAGGTAAAGGCAATCAAGATAGCCGTTTTCAAACGCGATAAAGCCAACAACATCGGTGCCGGTTTTTTTAACAAATACCTTGCCGCTGGCAATGCGGTTATGCATCGCCTGTTCCGAGGCGCTCTCGGGCGCGTGGTTGGGGAACCACGGGTTTTCGGCGATCCATTCATGCAATATCGCCGAGCAGGCGGCGGCGTCGGCAGGGGCGGCGGGGGCGATCAAAGCCGGTCTCCGATCAAAAACCCGGCCGCTTTATCCATGCGGATATGGGCCAGCCCGTGCGGGGTTTTATCGCCACCTTCGGGCGGGGCGAAATCGGGCAGGTTATAGGCGATATCATCGGGCCAAACCGCTGCCCCCAGCGCGGCTGGCACCAAAAGGCGGGCGGGGTCGGCGGGCAGATCACCGGGGTGCAGCGCCACTTCTTTACCGTTTGACAGCAGGGTGCCGCGCACCAGCGACAGCGCCGTGCCGTCATGGGTGATGTCTTGCTCGACCGTGGCCCGCAGCGCTGCAAGGCTGATGGCGGTGGTGTCGGCGCCCTTCCAGTTGGCCGCGTCTTTGGCGTCACTTAACAGGGCTTCCAGAAAGCCGGTCAGGCGCAGGTGCTGGCTGTGGTGAATGTGGTCGGCCTTGGTGGCGGCAAACAGGATTTTCTCAACCTTTTTGCCGGTCAGGCGTGACAGAATATGGTTTTTACCCGGGCGAAAGCTGGTTAGAATATCACCGAGCGCCAGCCGCAGATCCTCAACCGCGGCGGGGCCGTTATGGATCGCCCCCAGCGCGTCAACCAACACAATCTGGCGGTCTATCTTGGAAAAATGATCGCGGTAAAACGGTTTGACGATCTGCTTTTTATAGGCCTCATACCGGCGCTGGAAAGCCCCGTATAGCGTGTTGCTGCGCGGCTTTGCCGGCTTTGGCAGTGGCGCAAAGGTTAACGCCGGCGACCCTGCCAGATCGCCGGGCAGCAAAAACCGCCCCGGTGCGCAGTTTGAATAGCCCGCCGCGCGGCTGGCCTGCAAATAACCGGTAAAGCTTTCGGCCAGCGCTTGCGCATGCGGCTCATCAAGCTTGGCGGCCAGATCACAGGTTGCCGCCATGGTCAGCCAGTTTTTGGCCAGCGCGCCGCGCGCCGGTGTCATGGCCTGTGCCAGCACCTGTTCAGACCATGCGGCATAGCTTAGCTTTAACAGCGGCAGGTCCAGCAGCCATTCACCGGGGTAATCGATGATATCGATATGCAGGGTGCGCTGGCCGCGAAGCCCGCGCAATAATCCTGCACGACGCGCCCGCAACGACAACCGCAACTGGCTGATAGAGCTGGTGCTTTCAGGCCAATGCGGGGCGGGGCCGGAAAGGGCGCGCAGGTGGCGTTCATAGGCAAAGCGCGGGATGGTATCATCGGGCTGGGGCTGCAAAAACGCGGCGGTAATGCGCGGCGCGGCCACCAGCCCCGGCATACGGCTGCGGTCCAGCAGGTTGGCGATGAGCGAGGTGATGAACACGGTTTTACCCGCCCGCGACAGGCCGGTAACGCCGATGCGCAGCACCGGCTCGAACAGCTCTTTGGCACCGGTGCCGGTATCGTCTATCACCCGCGCAATCTGGTCGGCTATGTCGGCAATGCCCAAACGCTTTTTTCCCTTGCTGGATTTATCTTCCCCTATCATATAGTCGCTGGAAGACGCATTTTACAGAGGGTTTTACAGAGGGTTTTGCCATGCCGCGCTATGCGCTGAAAATTGAATATAGCGGCGCGCCGTTTTGCGGCTGGCAAAAACAGCCGCAGCTAAAAACCGTCCAAGGCGCGCTGGAAGCGGCGCTAAAAATGCTTGAGCCCGATTGCAACGGCGTGCAGGGCGCGGGCCGCACCGATACAGGCGTGCATGCCACCGGACAGGTCGCGCATGTTGATCTGGCTAAACAGTGGCAGGCGTATCGCCTTGGCGAGGCGCTCAATTACCACCTGCGCCATCAAGGGATTGCGATTGTCGCCGCCACCCACATTGATACCGCCTTTCATGCGCGGTTTTCAGCGCTTGAGCGGCGCTACACCTTTCGCCTGCTCAGCCGCCGCGCGCCGCTGACCTTTAACAAAGGCACCATGTGGCAGGTTAAACACCCGCTTGATCTGGGCGCGATGCAGCAAGGCGCCGCGCATCTTGTCGGCAAGCATGATTTCACCACCTTTAGATCAACGGTTTGTCAGGCGCAAAGCCCGATCAAAACGCTGGACGAATTGCGGATCGAGCAGATCGAGCATCATGGCGGGGTTGAAACCCGCTTTCACATTCGCGCCCGCAGTTTTTTGCACAATCAGGTGCGCAGCTTTGTCGGCACGCTAGAGCGGGTGGGCGCGGGCAGTTGGCAGCCCGCCGATGTGAAAACCGCGCTAGAGGCAAGGTCACGCGCCGCTTGCGGGCCGGTATGCCCGCCATATGGGCTATATTTAAGCGCGGTGAAGTATCCGGTTGACCCGTTTGGCGGGGCGTGATCTTTTGGCGGGCTTAAGCCCGCCCTACAGCCCGCCCTACGATTTGCGCTAGAGGTTTATTGCCGGGTGCGCTAAACGGAAATCAGCACAATTAAAGGCACCCTTATGGCTCGTATTCTGATCACCTCTGCCCTGCCCTATATTAACGGCATCAAACATCTGGGCAATCTTGTTGGCTCGCAACTGCCATCAGACGCATATGCCCGCTATATGCGCGCGCGCGGCCACGAGGTAATGTTTATTTGCGCCACCGACGAACACGGCACCCCTGCCGAGCTGGCGGCCAAAAAGGCGGGCGTGCCGGTGGC
>CAYWXQ010000070.1:9217-11537 GCA_964462475.1 uncultured Rhodobacterales bacterium
GACCAGTGCGAAAACTGCACCAAGCAGCTGAACCCGACCGACCTTATCAACCCGCGCTCGGCGATTTCGGGCAGCACCGACCTTGAGGTCCGCAAGACCAAACACCTGTATCTGCGCCAATCCGCAATGCGTGAAAAGCTGGATAACTGGATCGACAGTCAGGTTGGCTGGCCGGTGCTAACGACCTCGATCGCCAAAAAATGGCTGCATGATGGCGACGGCTTGCGCGACCGTGGCATTACCCGCGATCTTGATTGGGGGGTGCCGGTGCAGTTTGACGGCGCGCCGTGGCAGGGCATGGAGGGCAAGGTTTTTTATGTGTGGTTTGACGCCCCGATCGAATATATAGCCGCCACCGCCGAATGGGCCGATGCCAACGGGCAGGATGATACCGCGTGGGAGCGCTGGTGGCGCACCGATAAAGGCGCGGATGATGTGCATTATGTGCAGTTCATGGGCAAGGATAACGTGCCGTTTCATACCCTTGGTTTCCCCGCCACGCTGATGGGCAGCAACGAGCCTTGGAAGCTGGTTGATTTCATTAAATCCTATAACTGGCTCACCTATGAGGGCGGAAAATTTTCCACCAGCGCCGGTCGCGGCATATTCATGGATCAGGCGCTAAAGATCATGCCGCCGGATTATTGGCGCTGGTGGTTGCTGAGCAATGCCCCCGAAAGTAGCGACAGCAATTTCACTTGGGAGAGCTTTCAGGGCGGCATCAACAAAGATCTGGCCGATGTGCTGGGTAATTTTGTAAGCCGCGTGACCAAGTTTTGCCGCGGTAAATTTGGTGAACAAGTGCCCGCAGGCGGCGATTATGGTGCGGCCGAGGCAGCCGTGAGTGCCGAAATTGCCAAACGCCTGACCGCCTATCAGGACAATATGGAAAAGATAGAGCTGCGCAAGGCCGCCGCTGATCTGCGCGCCATATGGGTGGCAGGCAACGAATATCTGCAAGCCGCCGCGCCGTGGAGCGTTTATAAACAAAACCCCGATGACGCCGCCGCGATCGTGCGCTTTGCGCTTAATCTTATCCGGCTTTATGGCGTGCTTTCAAAACCGTTCATCCCGGATGCCGCCACCACCATTCTGGCCGCCATGAACAGCGCCGATACCGCTTGGCCCGACGACATAACCGCCGCCCTTGCCACCCTGCCCGCAGGCCACGGTTTTACCACCCCCGAGGTGCTGTTTGCCAAAATAACCGACGCGCGCCGCGACACGCTGGAGGCCGAGTTCGCCGGCGATTAGTGCAAACCCGCCCCCACGTTATCACATAAATGTCATCAAAAATCTCTATGCCGGTTGAGTTCGCGTGGGGAATCGCGCAGACTATCGCGGTCGTCTGCGCATGCAGGCTTGGCTAACAATAATTTCAGGAAGGAACCCCGATGAAACTTTCAATGCGTCCCTTTGCGATGGCCCTTGGTGCCAGCGCGCTCAGCACCATGCTGATAACCTCGGCCATGGCCCAAACGGTGAATATCACCATTCTCGGCATTGGCGATATTTATAATTTTGCCGATAAAAAAGGCCGTGGCGGCATGGCGCGGCTAAACGCGGTTGCGCTGGCCGAGCGCGCCAACAACCCCAACACGCTTTATGTTTTTGATGGCGATATGCTGTCGCCCTCAATTTTGTCGGGCTTTGATCAGGGCCAGAATATGGTTGATCTGGCCAATCAGGTGCCGTTCGATATTGCGGTGCCCGGGAACCACGAGTTTGATTTCGGCGTCGAGAACTTCTTTGAAAAAATGAACGATTCCGCCTTTCCGTGGGCGGCAGTGAATATTACCAACGCTGACGGCTCGCCGATTGACGGGCTTGGCGGCACCATGATGAAGGATATCGAAGGCATAAAGGTAGCGCTGGTGCCCGTGGCGCAAGACACCACGCCCGAGGTGACCTCGTCTGGTGATCTGGTGTTTTTGAGCACGGTTGATACCGGTGTTGCCGCTGCCCGCGCCGCGCGTGACGATGGCGCCGATATTGTGATCGGCGTGGTGCAGACCGACCAGTCAAAAGACCGCCAGCTGATCGCCAGCGGCGCGTTTGACGTGATTATCTCGGGCGATGACCACTCTTATGCCACCTCGTATGACGGCCGCACGGCTTATGTTGAAACCTCGATCGACGGGCGGTTTTTGTCGCCAATCGACATCGCGGTGACCGTTGGTGAAAAACGCGGCAAGCGTAACATTACCTGGGTGCCGAACTTTCGCTTTATCGACACTGCTAACGTTACCCCCGACCCCGACACGCAGGCGATGGTTGACGCCTTTCAGGCGCGGCTTGACGAAAGCCTGAATGTTGAAAT
>CAYWXQ010000071.1:0-5434 GCA_964462475.1 uncultured Rhodobacterales bacterium
AAATCATCCCCGCATCGGGGCACATCCGCGTTTCAATGAAGGCAAGTGGCGGAGGAGGTGGGATTCGAACCCACGGTAGACTTTCACCTACGTCGGTTTTCAAGACCGGTGCATTCAACCACTCTGCCACTCCTCCGACAAAGCAGCCAATACCCACAAATTCTTGATTCTGAAAGCACTGTTTCGCCTCAATTCCAAAATCGGGTGGCCAATTCCTGCTCATGGGTCTTCTGCATGCCACAAATTTGCCGTGCCGCTCCCTTCCCTTGTTCTTTCAACTTCGCTAGACTGTCCCAAATGACCGCGAAAAGCGGCAAATCAGAGCGGATCAACACCTATTTCGCGATAGGGTGGGTTTTTTCGGCGGAAAACCGGGCGAAACAGGAGAAATACATGAGCTTTTTTCAGGGCAGGCGCATTTCGGTCAAAACAGGGGTCGGCGCTTTGGCGATGGCCCTGTTGCTGGGCGGGTGCGAACAGTTGGGCACAACCGGCAGCGCTGCCACCCCCGATACCGCGGTTGAGCGCGGCGGGACCAGCATTGAAAAAGACGTGGAGCGGCCCGATATTTTCTCGGTTACCGAAAATGCGTTGTGGGACGGGCGGCCATCCTTGGGTGGGGTCTGGGTGGCGTATCCGTCAAATACCGACCCCGAGCGGGTGGTTATCCGCAACGGTGCCAACGGCAAATCCGTGATCGGCGCGTTGTTTCGTCGCGAGCGTGAAAACCCCGGCCCTAAAATCCAGCTTTCCAGCGATGCCGCCACGGCGCTGGGGGTGATCGCTGGCACACCGACCGAAATTTCCATCACCGTGCTACGCCGCGAGACGGTTGAAATCGCGCCCCCGCCCGAAACCGCAACACCCGAAACCGCAACACCCGAGACCGCAGCGCCCACAACCAGCGGCGGCGTGGCCAACATGACCGCCCCGCCGCGCCGCGCCGCCCCCGCTGCCACCCCCGCGCATGTGGCCGATCAAGGCGCTGAAAACGGGGCAGGGCTGACCGCTATTGTTGCGCAGACCCTCGCTGATGTTGTCAATGATGCGGCGGTTGAAGCCGCCCCCGCCCAGCCGTTATTTCGCCTGCGTAAACCCTATATTCAGGTCGCTTCCTTCGCCGAACAGCCGCGTGCCATTGATCTGGTGGCCATGCTTGCCACCGAGGGGGTTACGGCGATAATTCAGGCCAACGACCCCGAAAACGCCACCCTTTATCGGGTATATGCCGGCCCGTTCAACACCCGCGCCGAGCGGGCTGCGCAGCTGCGTATCATCACCGGCCTCGGCTTTACCGATGCCTTTTTCTTTAAATAAACGAAGAGTGCCAGCATGAAATTTTTTTTGAAAATCGCCGCGTTATTGGCCGTGCTTGCCAGCGCTCTGCCAGCCAGCGCGCTTGAAACCCCGGCACGCGCGGCGATGGTGCTCGACTACAATACCGGCGCCGTGCTGCTGGCCAAAAACGCTGATGAGGCCCTGCCGCCCGCCTCTATGTCAAAGCTGATGACCCTGAACATGGTGTTTGAGGCGCTCGACGCCGGGCGGATCACGCTGGACGAAAAGTTCGCGGTTTCGGCGGCGGCGGTGGCCGTGCGCGGCTCGTCGATGTTTCTCAACACCCAGGACCGTGTCTCGGTTGACGACCTGATCAAAGGCGTGATCGTGCTGTCGGGCAATGATGCCGCCGTGGTGCTGGCCGAGGGGCTGGGGGGCACCCAAGCCGAGTTCGCCCGCCAAATGACCGTGCGCGCCCGCGAGCTTGGCATGATGCAATCGACCTTTGTCAACGCCACCGGCTGGCCCGGCGAAGGCCAGTTGATGAGCGCCCGCGATCTGGTGTTTATTGCCCGCCGGATCATCAAGGTTTTCCCGCAATATTACACCTATTTCAACATCCGCGAATTCGGGTTTGATGGCCGCACCCCCGATAACCGCTTTAACCGCAACCCGCTTTTGGCGCTCGATATCGGCGCTGACGGCCTTAAAACCGGCCACACAGACGAGGCCGGTTTCGGGCTGGTCGGCTCGGCCGTGCGCGGTGACCGGCGGGTAATTGTAATGATCACCGGCATGGAAAGCGCCGCCGCCCGCGCCTCGGAAGCCGAGCGCCTGATCAGCTGGGCGTTTCGCGAATTCGCCATGGAAACCCTGTTCAAGGGCGAAACCGAAATCGCCCGCGCCGATGTGTGGCTGGGTCAGCAGGCCGAGGTCGGCATGGCACCGGTTGAAGACATAAAGCTGCTGCTGCCCTACCGCGTTTTGGCCAACATAAAGGCCAAGGTGGTTTTCCAAGGCCCGATCAACGCCCCGATCGCCAAGGGCGACAGGCTGGGCGAACTGGTAATTAACATCCCCGATATGGGCGAGCAGCGCTTTGACCTTGCGGCAACAGAAACCGTGGGCGAGGCCGGATTTGCTGACCGCTTCAAAGCCGCGTTCAATATCCTGTCGGCGCGGGTGATGGCTGGCGAACTACCGTGACCCATGGGTTTTTCCTGAGTTTCGAGGGCGCTGACGGTTCGGGAAAATCAACCCAGGCGCGGCGCTTGGTCGAAGATCTGCGCAGCAAGGGCCGCGATGTGGTGCTGACCCGCGAGCCCGGCGGCTCAAAAGGGGCCGAGGAAATCAGGCGATTACTGGTTGAGGGCGACCCCGGTCGCTGGTCGGCCGAGACCGAAATTCTGCTTTTCACCGCCGCGCGGCGCGACCATCTGGAGCGCACTATTTTACCGGCACTGGCGGCGGGCAAGATCGTTATCTCTGACCGGTTTGCTGACTCTACCCGCGTTTATCAGGGCGCGGCGCGGGGCGATCTGCGCACGGTCGTTGACACCCTGCATACCCTGATGATCGCCCACGAGCCAGACCTGACACTGGTGATAGACATTGACGCAAAAACCGGTTTGGCGCGTGGCTTGGCGCGCAACTCCGGCGAAGACCGGTTTGAGGAACTCGGCGCGGGTTTCCAGCAAAAACTGCGCAACGGTTACCGCACCCTGCTTACCGATTTCCCCGACCGCTGCATCGGCATTAACGGCAACGCCGATGAGGCCACGGTGGCAACCCGGGTGCGCGCTGCCCTTGAAACCCGCTTGCCATGAGCGAAGACCTGCCCCCCGAGCCAGATGCCATAAGCGGCGCCCCGCACCCGCGCCACACCGCACGGCTATTTGGCCAATCCGCTGCCCAAGCCGCGTTTCTGGAGGCCTATAACGGTGGGAGAATGCACCACGCATGGCTTGTTTCCGGCCCCAAGGGGGTGGGGAAAGCCACGCTGGCATGGCAGATCGCGCGATTTTTACTGGCTCAGGATGGCGACAACCTGTTTGGCCCGCCGGGTGATCTGTTGGTCGACCCCGCCACGCCGGTGGTCAGCCGGATGGCGGCGCTGGCCGAACCACGCCTGCTGTTATGCCGTCGTGGCTGGGACGAAAAGAAAAAGCGCCTTAAAACCGTGATCACAGTCGACGAGGTGCGCAAGCTGAAGGGGTTTTTCAACCTTTCCGCTACAGATGGTGGCTGGCGGGTGGCGATTATTGATGCCGCTGACGAGCTTAACGCCTCGGCCGCCAATGCGCTGCTCAAAATTCTGGAGGAGCCGCCGGACAAGGTGGTGATCCTGCTAGTGGCACACCAGCCTTCAAAACTGCTGCCAACCATCCGGTCGCGCTGCCGTGCCCTGCGCTGCACCACGCTGAATGAACCCGCCATGGCCAAGGCGCTGGCACAGGTCGGCCACGCTGAAAACATGTCGCCCGCACTGGCGTCGCTTTCTGGCGGATCCCCCGGTCAGGCGATTGCGCTGCTGGCGGGGGATGGCATGAAACTTTACAACCAGATCATAGGCCTTATCGCCACCGCCCCGGGGCTGGACAGGGGCCTTGCGCTGGCCTTGGCCGATAAGTGCGCTGCCCGTGGCAATGAAAGTGTTTATACGCTTATGCTAAGCCTGATCGATCTTGCACTGGTGCGATTGGCGCGCCACGGCGCGGGCATGGCGATGGTCGAGGCCGCCACTGGCGAGCTGGCCTTGGCGGCGCGGCTGGCGGGCACCGAGTTGAAATCGCGGGTCTGGGCTGATTTGCAGCAGGTGATATCTGCCAAAACCGGCCATGCGCGTGCGGTCAACCTTGACCCCGGGCAAGTGATCCTTGATACATTCTTGCAGATAGACTCAGCCGCAAAGCGCGCTTTATAGGCCAAAACCACCATGCCCCGGATCGTAGACAGCCATTGCCACCTTGATTTTCCCGATTTCGAGGCGGATCTCGACGGTGTGATAGAGCGCGCCCAAGCGGCGGGCGTGGCGCGGATGGTGACCATTTGCACCAAACTGCGGGCTGTCGACAAGGTGCGCGCCATTGCCGAAAAGTATGATCCGGTATTTTTTGCCGCCGGCACCCACCCGATGAGCGCGGCGGGCGAGCCGATGGTCTCGGTTGATGATCTGTTGGCGCTGGCGGCGCACCCCAAAATGGTTGGTATTGGCGAAACCGGTCTGGATTATCATTATACGGCCGACAGCGCCGAGGTTCAAAAACAATCGCTTGCCATACACATCGAAGCGGCGCGTCAAACGCGGCTCCCGCTGATCATTCATGCGCGCGCCGCAGATGACGACATGGCGCTACTTCTGCAAGCCGAGATGGCAAAGGCACCGTTTACCTGTGTGATGCACTGCTTTTCATCAGGGCCGGAACTGGCGCGGGTGGCGCTTGATTTGGGATTTTATCTGTCGATGTCGGGCATTGCCACGTTTAAAAAGTCACAAGAGGTCCGCGATATTTTTGCCGCCGCGCCGATCAACCGGATATTGGTGGAAACCGACGCGCCCTATCTGGCCCCGATGCCGCACCGTGGCAAGCGCAACGAGCCAAGCTATACCGCCCTGACCGCCAAGGTTGGGGCCGGGGTGATGGGCATGGACTATGCCGATTTCGCGGCGCAAACCACCGAAAATTTTGACCGGCTGTTTACCAAAGCCGCCGCGTGGAGACCCGCATGAGCGATATATATCGCTATACTGTTCTTGGCTGCGGCTCGTCGGCCGGCGTGCCGCGCATTGGCCCCGATTGGGGGGCGTGCGACCCTGAAAACACGCGCAACCGCCGCCGCCGTTGCGCGCTGTTGGTTGAGCGGGTTGGCGCAAGCGGCACCACCCGCGCGTTGATAGACACCGGCCCTGATCTGCGTGAACAGCTGCTTTCGGCCAATGTTTCAACCCTTGACGGCGTGGTTTACACCCATTCACATGCCGACCATGTGCACGGCGTCGATGATTTGCGGGTGGTGGTTTATAACCTTGAAAAACGCCTGAATGTCTATGCCGACGGCCCCACCGCCAACGCCCTGATCGCGCGCTTTGGCTATGTGTTTGTGCAGCCCGAGGGCAGCGCCTATCCGCCCATTCTGGATCTGCACAATATCGACG
>CAYWXQ010000071.1:5534-11352 GCA_964462475.1 uncultured Rhodobacterales bacterium
GTGCAGCCCGAGGGCAGCGCCTATCCGCCCATTCTGGATCTGCACAATATCGACGGGCCGGTTACGGTAAACGGGGCCGGGGGCAAGATTGTGCTGACCCCCTTCAAGGTGAAACACGGCCGGATAGACGCGCTGGGTTTTCGCATTGGCGGGCTGGCTTATTTGCCCGATGTGTCTGATATGTATGAGGAAAGCTGGGCGGCGGTGCAAGGGGTGGATATATGGGTGCTGGATGCGCTGCGCCGTGACCCCCACCCAACCCACACCCACCTTGCCAAATCGCTGGACTGGATAGCAAAGGTTGCGCCGGAACAGGCGGTGCTGACCAACATGCATATCGATCTTGATTACGCCGAAGTTTTGGCCGAAACCCCCGCAAACGTAACCCCCGCCCATGACGGTATGGTGCTGGAGCTGCCTGCGTGATCGCAGCGATATTCGATATCATCGCCCCGGTATTTTTGCTGATCGCCATTGGGGCGGGAGCGGTCAAGCTTGGCTGGTTCAGCGATGCGGCGGTTGACGGGCTGATGGGCTTTGCCCTTAAATTCGCCGCGCCCAGCCTGTTATTTTTGAGCGTGGCGCGGCTGGACCTTGGGCAGGCGTTTCGCTGGCCGCTGATGGCGTCTTTCTTTCTGGCCGCGAGTCTGAGCTTTTTCGGGGCGATGATTTTGGCGCGGGTGATCTTCAAGCGCCGCCCGGGCGAGGCGGTTTCAACCGCGTTTGGTGCGTTGTTTTCAAATGCGCTGCTGCTGGGGTTGCCGATTGCCGAGCGCGCCTACGGCACTGAAGCGCTGGCCACCAATATTGCGCTGTTATCGGTGCATGCGCCGTTTTGCTACCTGTTGGGGATTTCAGCGATGGAGGCATCTCGGCGCGATAAACAATCGGTTTTTCACTCATTGCGGATGATCGTGCTGGCGATGTTTCGCAACCCCTTGATGATCGGCATCGGGCTGGGGTTTGTGGTTAATCTTGGCAGCATAACCCTGCCCGGGCCGGTGCTTTCAACCGTTGATATGCTGGCCCGCACCACCTTGCCGGTGGCGCTGTTTGCCATTGGCGGGGTGCTTACACGCTATTCTTTGGCGGCGTCACTGGCTGAATCCTCTATGGTGGCCAGCTTTAAGCTGCTATTACACCCCGCGCTGGTTTATCTGCTGGCGACACAGGTTTTTATGCTTGAAACCCAGGTGATGCGCAACGCGGTGCTAATGGCAGCCATGGCACCGGGGGTGAATGTATTTGTCTTTGCCACCATGTATGGGCGCTCAAAAGGCGTGGCGGCCAGCACGATTTTGTTGGCCACCATGGCCTCGGTGTTTACCGCCGCTGGCTGGATATGGTTTTTGAGCCTTTGAGCGCGGCCCGTTGGGCGTCCACGCTATGCCCGGAGCGGGCAAAAGCCTTTGCGGCCTGACATAGCCAAAAACAAGTGCAGGCTTTTGCTGCCAGATGCCTGAAGCCATAAAAAAATGGAGGATTCTGTTGCCAGGCTCCTCCGGGCCCCGCCAGCCGGAGCTATCCGGCTGGAGTTAGGTTTCGGTGTTTCGCACAGCTTACGCTGCGAGAGCTACCGGAGCACGATTGTCATTTGCAATTGTACAGTTTACGCCGATACGGTGGCAGTCCGCCGAGTAAAAGCTAACATCTTTGAACGTCCGTCGATCCTGTTTCGACCCCGTGATCCCTCAAATGAAGGGATATTTGGTGGAGTCGCCGGGTACCGCCCCCGGGTCCGATCCGTCTATTACATGCGCGTTTATCACCATATTCCCCGAAGGGACGCTTTATATATAGGGGCTATTGGCGCGCTTGAAAAGGGGTTAGCGCAAATTCGGCACCTTTTGCACGCGCGGCTTGAAGAAGATCGGCACGAAAGACACAGCAAACAGCCCAAAGCCCAAAATCCAGAAGGTGGCGGCGGCGTGTAGCAGCGGCTCGACATCGGGCAGGAACTCGCCTGCGATGCGGGTAAGCACGCCAAGCAGCACCAGCGCGTAGATCGCGGTTACGGTTTTGGTGGCGGCCAATGGCCGGCCTGAATGCCCAAGGCTGGTGCGGGTGAGCATGGCCAGCGTGACAAGCCCAATGGCACCCGCTGTCCAGGCATGCGGAATTTGCGAGGCGCGGGACCAACCGGGGAGGAGATCGCCCACCGCGATGGTGAGAAAGCCGTAGGGGATGAAGAAAAAGCCGACATGCAGGATGGCAAGCAGCGGCTCTTTGAAGGTGCGCTCAGAGGCCCAGCGGCCAAGGCGCATAAGGTTAAGCACGCCCGCCAATGCCGCCATCGGGCGGGTGGCGATGGACTCGGGGAACGCCGCCCATAGCAGCAGGGCAATGCCGCTGAGCACCATGGTGGCTTTGTCAAAATTGCCCATCGGGGCGGGCAAGCGGCCTTTGGGCTGGCGCATGAGCCAGCTGCGCGTGAAGCTCGGGATAATGCGGCCACCAACCACCATGATAAGCATGATAATAAGCGCCACACCTGCGCGGATGCCGTAGCCGTCAAAACCCGCCGAGGTATAGGCCTCATAGTGGAAAAGCCCGTTGGCCCCGCCGATGAGCGCCAGAATGATAAGCACTTTGAGGTTGCGCCAGTTTTTGCCCGCAATGATCTCGCGCGCGATGATCACGGCCAGAACGGCGATGAAAGAAAGGTCAATGGCGGGGGCCACCAGCGGCGGCAGGTAAAGCGAAAACAGCAGTGCGATACGCCCTGCCAGCCACAGGCCTGCAAGCGCGGCCACGGGCCAGCCCATTACGGGCATGCGGCCTGTCCAATTTGGCACGGCGGTCAGCAAAAAGCCGGCGATGACGGCGGAGGTGTAGCCGAAAACAAATTCGTGCAAGTGCCAGTCAACCCCGCTGAAGCGGCTGGGCACATCTAGCCCTGCAGCCAGAAAAAACACCCATAGGGTCATGGCGACCGCCGCCCAAAGGCCCGCGCCAAAGAAAAACGGCCTAAAGCCGAGGCTGAAAATTATCGGGCCTTTATAGGCACGGCGCTGCTGGGAGGTGGTTTTCATGGGGACTCCGACAAGTTTTCGTCTGCTTACTTAAAGCAGATAGTCCCGTCTTTGCGCTATATCAAGTGCATATTATCAGGTGGTTTCTAAGACCCCGGCCGCACCAGCTCGCGCAGGAGCTTGGCGCGAATGGTGCGGGGGTAATCTGAAAATCCGGTGGAGGTGAGCACAAACCCGTCGGAGGTGGTGACAAAGCGGCGGTAATATTCAGAAACCGGGTTGCCGATAATATCAATCGCCACCCCGTTAATCTCGATCCCCCTCTGCGCGGCGCGTCGGCTTTGGTTTGAGGTTTCAGCACCCGAATTGCTGGCGCCGTCACCTGACACATCAATCACTTTGCGCGCGCAATCGGCAACATCGCCGAATTGCTCGATGGAAAACGCAATCGCGCTGCCAACGGCGGTTTTAGAATCCACAAACTCTCGGCGCATCCCGCGCACCCAGTTGGAAAACGCCTGAACATCGCCTTGGCTACTCATCCGCCGCCACGGAATAACCACGGCCTGCTCATTCATGCCAGACCATTGCACAACCATCAGCGCCACGCGGTCTCGCGTCAGCACGTTTATAATTTCGCTATCAAGCAGCGCATCGGCGAGGCCGTCGCGTTGAAAGGCAAACTCGCCACTGTCAATCGAGGTGGACACATCCATAGACAGGAGCAGCGCCAGCTTGCAGGCCAGCGCGGGCTGGGCGACAAGGCTGAGGATTAGTCCGAGTCTAAACATCGGCTATCTCAGCATCTTGTCAATTTTATCGCCGCTGATCGAGTGTTGAAGCGAGGCAAAAATGCCCTCGCCGAGCATGGCGGTGAGCGCATCATCCATTACCCGATGGGTGGCGCGGGCAATGGCCGAGCCAAGGCTGATACGGCGCACACCGGCGGCGGCAAAATCAGCGGTGCTATGCTGCAAATACGGGCCTGCGGCGAGGCCGTTTACCGGCACATCAACCACCGCACAAAGCCGCGCGATATCCTTCATGCTAGGCGGAATCGGCACATAAATAACATCGGCCCCCACTGCCACAAACGCCTGTGCGCGCTTTATGGCTTCCTCCATATCATACGCCCCGATCATCACCCCGTCGGCGCGCGCGGTAAACATAAACGGGCGGCCCAGAGCGCGCGCAGCTTTGGCCCCAGCGGCCACACGCTCCACCGCCAGCTCAAAGGGGTAAGACAGCGTATCAGCCTGCATAGTCGTATCTTCAATCGACGCGCCAGACAGGCCCGCTTCGCCCGCAAGATATATCGTTTCGGCCACGGTTTCGGGCGCATCGCCATAGCCGTTTTCAAGGTCTCCATTCACTGGCAAGGGCGTGGCGGCCACAATTTCAGCGGCATGCAGCAGGGCCTCATCGCGGGTTACATGGCCCATATCAGGCCTGCCAAGCGTAAAGGCATGGCCCGCCGAGGTGGTGGCCAGCGCCACCGCGCCTTTGGCCGCCATCAGCTTGGCGCTACCGATATCCCACGGGTTGGGCATGACAAAGCATCCGGCTTGGTGAAGGTCCTGAAACTCTTGATGTCGGCGCATGCGGCCTCCTTAGTTAACGCTAAACTCAACCCGATCCGTGAAGGGCACGATGATGCCTTTGCAGACATTGCTCTCGGAACGGTAAACCACCCACGGGTGGCTGAAATAGCTGGCTTGCTCATAGCTCTCACCGGGTTTGAGGGAGTTATAATACACCTCTTCGCCATCATAATTCAGCCAGAGGATATCAACCTCGGTGTCGGAATTATTGGTGAAAAGAATGGTGGCGAGGCGCTCGGATTCAATCGGCACCAAGCCGCCCTGATAGCAGTTGATCGCCGAATTGGTTTGCGCCAACGCGGGGCTGGCGAGAAAAAGTAGCGCCATTGCAAATTTTAACATGGGAACCTCCGTTAGCAAGAGTATCGGGGTTATGAGCGCATTGGGCAAATCAATTATTTTGCGGGGCGGCGTGTGGTGGATATTGCGCAGGTTTTTCAAAATACATGTGACATAAATCCTGCATATCCCATTGTTTAATATAACAATAATGGCTTTTATGATAACTACTAACCTAGGTTAGTAGTTATCATAACACTTGAATATGAAGCGCAAATGGGCACCAGTATGCCCCTAATTCTCAGCTTACAACGGTTGTGATCGCGTCATCATCCTGCGCCGCTTGTGGTAGCCCGTCACAAATGCTCACATAGCCAGCTTTGTCGGCCACAAAAATATGGCCGATGGCCGTCAGGTCGCTCGTGTCATCCAGCGTGCCAGCCATAATCGAGATATTCGCCCCCGGCCCCTCCCAAAACAGGTTGCCGCCACAGGTCGGGCAAAAGCCACGCCGCGCGGTTTCGCTGGAGCGATACCAGCGCACATCACCCGTAATCGAAACCCTGTCACGCGGCGCGGAACTGGCCGCCACATGATGGCCCGAGGTTTTGCGGCACTGCGCGCAATGGCAGTAAACCACGGGGCGAAGCGGGCCTTCAATAACGTATTTCACAGCCCCGCAAAGGCAGCTTCCGGTGCTAACCATCGGCCTTGCCTTTGCGCCATAACCACAGGATCACCAGTAGCGAAATTGCGATGGACGCAAACTTCAACCCCGTCAGCAGGCTGGCCATTTCAACCAAGCCTTGGTCGGGGCTGTTTGTCAGCAATATTTGCTTTACGGCCGCGTTTTCATAATAGTCAAACAGCGCGCCGGCAATCGGAAACAGGTAGAGCGCCGGCAATTTCGGGGCAAGCCGGTAAAGCGTGATCATCAGACTTATAGCGAGGAGCGCCGGAAAGAAC
>CAYWXQ010000072.1:0-11338 GCA_964462475.1 uncultured Rhodobacterales bacterium
CCTTAACCATCGCGTCTCGCCAATGCCGGCGGCAAAGCGAGCTATAGGTTTCGTTGCCGCCGATCTGCACCTGTTCACCGCCGGTCAGCACGCGGCCATTTTCGTCTTGGCGCACCACCATGGTTGCCTTTTTGCCGCAATGGCAAATCGTGCGCACTTCGCGCATTTCGTCGGCCCATGCCAGCAACGCCGCCGAGCCCGGAAACAACTCTCCCATAAAATCAACCCGCAGGCCATAGCACATGACCGGCACGCCGAGGTCGTCAACCACCCGCGCCAGTTGCCAAACCTGTTCTTTGCTTAAAAACTGGGCTTCGTCGATAAACACGCAGGCAATATCCCCCGCCGCTTGCCGGGCCGCGATCATCGCATGCAGGTCGCTGTCGGGGGCAAACCGGTCCGACGGGGCGGCAATGCCGATGCGGCTGGCGATTTTGCCTTTGCCAGAGCGGTCGTCAAGCCTGGCGGTGATCAGATAGGTCTCCATCCCGCCTTCGTTATAGTTGTATGACGCTTGCAAAAGGATGGTGCTTTTGCCTGCATTCATGGTCGAGTAATTGAAATATAGTTTAGCCATAAACCCGATTTAGCACCAAAACCGCCCTAGCGGTAGAAGATATTTCCGCCAAATTGCCCGCGTCGGCTGAGGCTGGCAAACCAGCCCGGCCGCATGCGGGCAGCATGGAAAAACAGCGCGCCATTGGTGATGTCTTCGCCACGGTTCACCAGCAAGTCAAGCGCGATCGAGCGCGAAAGCGCCAACGCGGCGGGCTCTGAAAAACGGTCGTTCGGGATCGAATCACAGCGATAGCTGAACTGGCAACTGCCGTTATAGCGCTGGTCGATTACACCGCATATGGTGGCCGGAAAGCGCGGGTCTGCGGCGCGGTTCAGGATCACCTCGCCGACGGCGCGTTCGCCGTCGGGGGTGGTGCCGCGTGCCTCGAAATAGAGCGCCTCGGACAGGCACTCAAGATCGGCCGGGCTATGGCCCGCGCTTGACAGCGTTGCGGTTGTTGGCGCGACCTGGGTGCAGGCGGTTAGCACGGCCAGCAGCCATAGGGCGATTTTTGAGCGGATCAACGTGCAAACTCCGGTGTGGCGCGATTTGCGGCTGTATGGCGCAAATCTTGCCCGGGTTCAAGTTTTGGCCGCCAATGCCGGCGAAATACCGCAAACCCGCCCCACCGAAAGCCGATGAACGGAATTGCGACAAGCCAAGGGTTTTTGTTGAAAGTCAAACAAAATGGGCACGCGGTAGCGAATTAGCTGGTCAACCACCAGAATTGGGCGCATGGTTTCGCCCGCGCCATTTTAACTTTCACGGAGCAGCGCTTGTCTATTTCCGATGCCGAATTACTGGATTATGCCGCCGACCTCGCGCATCAAGCGGGCCGGGTTGCGATGGGCTATTTTCGTGGCAAGCTCGGGGTTGCTTTCAAGCCAGACCAAAGCCCGGTGACCGAGGCCGACAAGGCGGTCGAGGCATTTGTGCGTGAACGTCTTGGGCGCGATTTTCCCGATGACGGGCTGTTTGGCGAGGAAGAGGGCGCGACCGGGCTAACCCGCCCCCGGGTTTGGGTGCTGGACCCGATTGACGGCACGCGCTCGTTCCTGTCGGGCTATCCGACCTTTGGTTTTTTGCTGGCGGTGCTGCAAAACGGCGTGCCCAAAATCGGCGTGGTTGGTATGCCCGCGCTTGGCGAAACCTATACCGGCATCGGCACAAGCGCGCTTTGCAATGGCAAGGTGATTGCTACGTCCGGGCAACAAACGCTGGACGCCGCCGTGCTATATCTCAACGAAGCCGAGCATATGCGCGCCGGTGATGCGGCGGTTTTTGCGCATTTATGCACCCGCGGGGCGACGCGCCGCTTTGCCTATGATTGCTATCCGCACGCGCTTTTGGCCGCCGGGCATATTGATGCCGTGGTCGACTATAACCTGCAACCCTATGATTACTTGGCGCTTTGCGCGCTGGTTACTGCCGCTGGCGGCGTGATCACTGATTGGGCCGGCCAGCCGCTGGGGTTGGGGTCTGACGGCAGGGTTATCAGCGCTGCCACCCCCGAATTGCACGCCGAATTGCTGGAGATAACCCGATGAGCGCGACAGATTCGCTGATGCGGCTGATCGGCTCGGTCAGCCTGCTTTTGTGGGGGCTTTATATGGTGCGCACCGGTATTACTCGCGCCTTTGGCTCGGAACTGCACCGGATTGTCGGGCGGGCGGTCTCTAACCGGATATCGGCGTTTTTGAGCGGCATCGGCGTGACGCTGATTGTGCAATCCTCAACCGCGACCGCGCTTATTATATCGTCTTTCGCGGCGCGGGGGGTTATTGCGTTGCCCGCTGCGCTGGCGGTGATGCTGGGGGCCGATATCGGCACCACGCTGGTGGCGCAGGTGTTGTCGTTCGATCTGTCGCTGATGCCGTATATTTTAGTGCTGATCGGGCTTATTTTGCATGGGCCGAAGCGCAGCAGCAAAACCCGCCAACTGGGGCGGGCGGTGTTCGGGCTGGGGCTGATGCTGCTGGCGCTGTCGCTAATCGTGCAAACATCCGAACCCCTGCGCAATTCGGTGATCTTGCAGGAGGTCTTTGCCTCTATCAGCGCGGAACCGATGATCGCGATATTGCTGGCGGCGTTGCTGACATGGGTGTCACATTCGAGCCTGGCGATTGTGCTATTGGTGATGAGCTTTGCCGTGGGTGGTGTGGTGAGCATTGATCTGGCGTTTTTGCTGGTGATCGGGGCCAATCTGGGCGGGGTGATACCGCCGATTATCGCAACGCTGAGCGAGGGTGATCTGGCGCGGCGGGTGACATTCGGCAATGCCGGTTTCAAGATTATCGGCGCCATCGGGTTTTTGCCTTTCATGGGCTTGATGCCTGATTTTCTGGGCCGGTTCAGCGAAGACCCCGCACGGCTGGTGGTTAATTTTCATACGCTATTCAACTTTACTTTAGCCTTTGTATTTGTGCCGTTGGTGCCGCTGGCGGCCAAGCTGTGGGAGCGCATAATCCAGCCCAGCAGCAACAGCACCGACGATGACCAACCACGGTTTCTGGACGAAAACTCGATCAACACGCCGGTGCTGGCACTGGCCTGTGCCACCCGCGAGGTCGGGCGCATGGCCGAAACGGTGGATACCATGCTGCGCGGGGTTTCTGATTGTTTGCGCAGCGACGATTTCACCAGAGTGGACGAGTTGATCGAACTCGATGACAAGGTGGATACGCTTTATGACGAGATAAAATCCTATGTGACGCGGGTATCGCGGCAAGAGGTCGACCAACCTGAAAGCGCCCGCGTGGTAGAAATACTGATGTTCACCACCAATCTGGAACACATGGGCGATATCATCGAAAGCCTGCTCGGGGCGTTGGCGCGGCGCAGCAAAAAAGACATCGGCTTTTCAAAAGAAGGGCAGGCCGACCTGCTGGAGCTGAACACGAGGTTGATTTCAAACCTGACCCTGGCGATCAATATCTTCAACTCGGGCGATGTGGCGCTGGCGCGGCAGCTGATCAAGGAAAAGGCGCGGGTTAACAGGCTACAGGGGGCGTTTGTGCAAAAACACCTCGAGCGGCTAAAAGACGGGCGAATTGAAAGCGTGGCAACGTCGTCATTGCATATGGATGTGTTGCGCGACCAACGGCGGATCCACTCCCATATTACCGCCGTGGCCTACCCGATTTTGGAGCGGGCCGGCAAGCTGCGTAAATCGCGCCTGAAATAGCCAAATAAGTTTTGTGTTTTTGTAAATCGGGGCTTGCAGAGGGCGGTGTGACGCTCTAAAACGCCCCTTGTCGGGTGATTAGCTCAGTTGGTAGAGCGCTTCGTTTACACCGAAGATGTCGGGAGTTCGAGCCTCTCATCACCCACCACTTTCGTTTTTTTACCCAACAATATGTGCCGCTTTCAGGGGCTGTTGGAGGGGGCATTGCGAAAGTTTAAAAATATTTTTCTTTGCTGATATGCGTCAAGTTAATATTGCGGCAGCGGCGTTATATGGCAGGCATGACACCCTTCGCTTCAGTATTCCCTGATATCCGCCCACCCGCATTGCCGTTTGGCAGGCTGCCATTGCTGGCGCTGCGTCCGGTATTGCGGCGGATCATCCAGCGGATCGCGGCCGAAAACCCCGATATGTTCGGGCGGCTTGGCCCGCACAGGCAGGCCGATTTTATCATCGACCCGCAAAATCTGCCGTTTGTGCTGCATTTGCGCCCCGACCCCGACCATTTGCTGCTGACCGCGCGGTCGCGCCACAACATCCCGCCCCATGATGCCAAAATCACCGGCAGCTTTCTGGACCTGCTAAAACTGGTCGATGGCGATCTGGACGGCGACGCGCTGTTCTTTGCCCGCGACCTTGAAATCAGCGGCAATACCGAGGCGGTGGTGTGCTTGCGCAACGCGCTTGATGATATTGACGGCAGCATCGCCGCCAGCGTCGCCAATATGTTCGGCCCGCCGGGGCGCATAGCGCTTGGCGTGTTGCGCCGCAGCGCCAGCCCCCAAGCCCCAGATCAGGAACCCCAGATATGATCCGACCAGAACTGGTATGCCCGGCGGGCACCCCCTCGGCCATGCGCACGGCTGTCGATGCCGGTGCCGATGCGGTTTATTGCGGCTTTCAAAACGCCACCAACGCCCGCAACTTTCCCGGCCTTAATTTTACCGTGCCCGAGCTGGAGCGGTCTGTCGCCCATGCCCATGCCGGGGGCACCAAGGTATTGCTGGCGGTGAACACCTTTCCACCGGCGGGCAAGGTGGCCCTGTGGAAAGACGCGGTCGATACCGGCGCGCGGCTGGGGGTTGATGCGTTTATCGTCGCGGATATCGGCGTTGCCAGCTATATCGCCCGCACCTATCCCGACATTCGCCTGCATCTGTCGGTGCAGGCCGCCGCCACCACCCCCGAGGCGATCCGGTTTTATTGTCAGTCGTTCAACGTTAAACGCGTGGTGCTGCCGCGCATTTTAACCGTGCCGGAAATAAAAACCATGGCCGCCGAGATCCCCTGCGAGATCGAGACTTTTATCTTTGGCAATCACGGGTTGATGGTCGAGGGCCGTTGTAGCCTGACCAACTATATCACCGGCCTGTCGACCAATATGGATGGCGTGTGTTCGCCCGCGGCCGATGTGAAATACACCCGCGATGCCGCTGGTAACCTGACCACCAAACTGGGACCGTTCACCATTGATTGTTTTGGTTGCGACGAAAACGCCGGCTACCCGACCATCTGCAAGGGGCGCTACCTGACCCCGGCCCATGACGGCGCCTATTACGCGTTCGAAGAGCCGGTCAGCCTGAACCTGTCAGCCCTGCTGCCCGAGCTGATCTCCGCCGGTGTTACCGCCCTTAAAATAGAGGGCCGCCAGCGGTCGCGCGCTTATGTCAAGACGGTGGTGTCGGCCTATCGGGCCGCAGTTGACAACATTATGGCCGGGCGCGACCCGCAGCTGGCAAACCTGCGCGCCCTGACCGAGGGCCAAAAGGAAACGCAAGGCGCGTTCAAAGGTAAAACATGGCGATAGATACACATAACCAGCTCACCATTGCGCCTATTCCGTTTCACTGGAGCGCCGAACAAAAGCTAGATTTTTACGCCCGCATCGCCGACGAAGCGCCGGTAGACGTGGTTTATCTGGGCGAGGTTATTTGCTCGAAACGCAGCCCGTTTTTTGAAAAACACTATGACGAGGTTGCCGAGCGTCTGACCCGCGCGGGTAAAACCGTGGTGTTTTCAACCCTGGCCGAGGTAATGTTGAAGCGCGAGCGCAACATGATCAAGGGGTTTTGCGCGCTAGAGGATTACGCGCTCGAAATCAACGACAGTGCGGCGCTGTGGTATCTGGAAAACAAACCCTTTCGGGTTGGCACCCTGATGAATGTTTATAACGAAGACACAATGGCGTTTCTGGCCGCGCGCGGGGCGACCCATTTTAGCCTGCCCCCCGAGCTGCCGCAAGACTCGGTTGCCATTCTGGCCGCCCGCGCCAAACAGCTGGGGGTGACGGTCGAGGTGCAGGTATTCGGGCGGGTGTCGCTGGCGCTTTCGGCGCGCTGCTACCATGCCCGCGCCCATGGCCGCATCAAGGATAATTGCCAATTTGTCTGCGAGCAAGACCCCGACGGCATGCCGCTGGACACGCTCGACAAACAGTCATTTCTGGTGGTTAACGGTATCCAGACCCTGTCGCACAGCTATCTGAACCTGCTGCAAGAACTGGCGACAATGCAGCAAAACGGCATTACGCATTTTCGGCTGGTGCCCCATACCCAAGACATGGTTGCGGTTGCGCAGATTTTTCGCGCGGCGCTTGATGGCGCGGTTCCGGTCAGGCAATCGCTCGACCAGTTGGCCGCGCTGGGCATAGAAGCGCCGTTTTCAAACGGGTTCTGGCACGGGCAACCGGGGCATAGCTGGATCGACATTCCAGCCGTGGCCTGACTGTTTATAGCGGAAAATCAACCAGTGACGGGATGACGGTTTCGGCACCGCTAAAATCATCATCCGCGGTATAGCGCCCGGGGGTGACGATGGTGCGCAGCCCCGCGCCGGTGGCTGATAGCACGCCGTTATGCGAATCCTCGAACGCAAGGCAACTTTCGGCGGGCAGGCCAAGGCCGGTTAGCGCCAGTTCAAACAGATCTGGTGCCGGTTTTTTGGCTTTTACCTGCTCGCCGGTGGCGATAATCTCGAAGATATCCTCGGGGGGTTTGCCCCAGCAACAGGCGGTTAGCGCATCCACATTGGGGCGGCTGGTGGTGGTGGCGATGGCAAGGCGCATACCGGCATTTCGGGCGCGCGCGATCAGATCGGCCACCCCCTCGCGCAGGGGCAGGCCGCCTTTGGCCAAAATCCCGACATAACGGGTGGTTTTTTGCGCGTGCAGGGTTTTGATTTTGTCCCAACCCATCTGCGGGGCGTCAGCGCGGTGGGTGGCTTGGTATTCTTGCATGCGCTCCTTGCCACCGGTGGTTTTGAGCAAGATGCCATAGAGCGCCACATCCCATTCCCAATCCATACCATTGGCTTTGAAGGTGTCGTTAAAGGCCTGCCGGTGGGCTTCCTCGGTATCAGCCAAAGTGCCGTCTACGTCAAAAATAAGCGCTTTCAGGGCCATTTATCAGCCTTTCAAATAGGGGGTCAGGCTGCCGAAATCATCAAACAGGAAGTGGTGGCGAAGGTCTTTGCACGGGGTTTTGCGGTAACCACCTGAAAACAGCGCAAAGGTCATATCGGCATTTTTGGCGGTCAGGGCGTCGGTCTCGCTATCGCCGACATAGACGGTGTTTGCCATATCAGCCCCCATCTTTTGCATGCAGCCCAGCAATGGCTGCGGGTCGGGTTTGTGGGTTGAATAGGTGTCACCGCCAACGACCACGTCAAAGTATTTGGTCAGGTTCAACCCGTCCAGAATGGTCAGGGCAGGGGCGAGTGGCTTGTTGGTGCAAACCGCCAGCTTTATGCCCGCGGTTTTCAGTGCTTCAAGGCAGGCAATGACCCCCGCGTAAGGCTCGGTCAGGGTAAACGGGTCAGCGTCGTAATGGTCGCGCATCTTGTCCACTGCCGCGTCGGTCAGGGGTTGGCCATAAACCCGCAAACAGCGCTCGACCAGCTTGGGCACGCCATTGCCGATGAAGCTCTCGATGGTCGCCATATCCAGCGGCGCAAGGTCATATTCCGCCAGCATTTTATTGGCGGCGGCTTGCAGGTCGGGCGCGCTGTGAATCAGCGTGCCATCGAGATCAAATACAACAGATTTCATATCAGCGCGCCGCTTCTGCTGCATCGCGGATGGCTTTTATGTTGGCGCCGTAAACCTCGGGCGTATCCACCGTGCCACCATTAAACACCGCCGAGCCGGCCACCAGCACATCGGCACCGGCTGCCGCCATCAGGGGCGCGGTTTCGGTGGTAATGCCGCCGTCGATCTCGATATGGATCGGGCGATCCCCGATCATGGCGCGCAGGTTTTTGACCTTTTCGATCTGGCTGTGGATGAACTTTTGCCCGCCAAAACCGGGGTTTACGGTCATGACCACAAACATATCGACCATATCGAGCAGGTATTCGATATCGCCAATACCGGTGCCGGGGTTCAGCGCCAGCCCGGCTTTGGCCCCTGCATTGCGGATCGCCTGAAGGGTGCGGTGCGGGTGGGTGGTGGCCTCCAAGTGGGCCGAGATAATATCGGCACCGGCATTGGCATAAGCCTCGATATACTGGTCAACCGGCGCGATCATCAGGTGCACATCCATCACGGTTTTCACATGCGGGCGAAAGGCGGCGACGGCGGGGGGGCCGAAGGTCAGGTTGGGCACAAAATGGCCGTCCATCACATCAACATGCACCCAGTCGCAGCCTTGGGCCTCGATGGCGCGAATTTCCTGGCCGAAATTGGCGAAATCTGCCGACAGGATCGACGGGGCGATTTTAATTGAACGGTCCATGATGGGTCCTTACTGGTTGGGTAAATCTTGGGCAAGCGCGCGGCGCCAGCCCGGGTGGATGATATCTGCGTCAGCTTCGAAACTTGAAAAGGCGCGGGCAAATTCGGGGTGCTCAATGGCGAACGCGAACGGATCAGAGCGGGCCAGCCAGCAGGCTTCAGCCTGACGTAACGATAGCGCACCGGCTTTTGGCCCGTCGATGTGGCCAAAAGCCCCGCCGCCAGCGGCAAGGATAAAGTTGGAATGGCCAAGGTTTTGCAAAAAGGACGGCAGGCGCAAGGCGTTGATGCCCCCCGAAACGATGGCGGCCGAGCGCGGCATACCGTGCCAGTCCTGCGCAAAATACGGCCCCTCGGCGTGGTTTTGCGCGATCATGCAGGCGATGGGGCGGTCAGTTTCATCCCCGCCCATCCGCCCGAACCCCATGGTGCCGGTATGGATGCCCGAAGCCCCGAGCAAACGCGCGATTTTGCTGAGCACAAAGGCCGAATAGCCGCGCGTTGAGCATGGAGAGGTGATGGCCGCATGCCCCGCGCGATGGGCGCTGATGAAATGCGTTGGCAGGCGGTGGCAGGCATGGCTCAGCGCCATCGGGCCAGCAAGATAAGCGTCTACCTGAAAGGCGAGGCTATCGGGGCTGCGCTTGAAGGCGCTGATCGCCAGCTCGGCGCGCGCCTCCATTTCGGCGGGGTCATTTGCGGTGATGTTCATTGAAAATATCTTGGCCGCGCCGGTTTCATCTTGTGCGCGCATCAGGGCGTCGGCCATCAGGGGCAGGGTGGTTTTCAGGGGGGCAAAGCGCTGGTTGCCTTGGGGCTGGTCGTTTTCAACCAGATCGCCGCCGCGCCAAAATTGATAGGCGGCATCGGCCAGTGCATCGGGGCGCAACCCGAGCTTGGGTTTTAGGATCGCGCCGATAATCATCCCGCCCGCATCGGGGTCTCGGCCCAAATGCTGCCAGTGTTTGGCGATGGTGGTGGCGGGGCCGTCAAACGCCGATAGATAGGCTTTGGGCAGGTGAAAATCATGCAGCTTCAGGTTGGCGATTTCGGCCATGCCTTGGGTATTGCCTACCAGAAGGTTGAAAAAACCGGTGATTGAAGGCTTGCCATCGGTGATATTGAAATCAAACAACGCCAGCGGAAACGCGACCTTAACAAGGCCGGTGGATGGCACAACCTGATAGGCGACCACGTCGAGCGCGCGCAAGAAATCATCTTCGGTGGTTAGCGTGCCCTGTGTGCCCCGCCCGCTTTCGGCGGCAATGGCAGCGGCGGTGGGCAGAAAATCATGGCCATCGGCGGGCTTTAGAATATAGGCGGCCAGAATGTGGCTGCCGATAAGATCGGTCTCTAAAAGGGAGAGGCGTAAAAAACGATCTGCGTGATCCATGTCCCCTCCCTTTCTTGGTGTCCGTCACGCTTAAAGCGAGCCGTCAGCGTAGCGCTTGGCCATGTCATCCAGCGGGATGATCTTGATTTTGCCGGCATTGCCTGCCGCGCCAAAACGCTCAAAGCGGTCTGTCACCAGCTTTTCCATTTCGGCCATGGCGGGGATCATGAATTTGCGCGGGTCAAATTCGCTCGGGTTTTCCTTGGCCACTTTGCGGAACATGCCTGTAAGCGCCATGCGGTTATCGGTGTCAATGTTCACCTTGCGCACACCGGATTTGATGCCGCGCTCGATTTCCTCAACCGGCACCCCGTAGGTTTGCGCCATTTCGCCGCCGTTATCATTGATCAGGTCTTGCAGATATTGCGGCACAGAACTGGAGCCGTGCATAACCAGATGAACATCAGGGATTTTGGCGTGGATAGCCTCAATCCGCTCCATTGCCAGTGAATCACCCGTAGGCTTGCTGGTGAACTTATAAGCGCCGTGGGAGGTGCCACAGGCGATTGCCAGCGCGTCTACCTTGGTTTTGGCGACAAAATCGGCGGCCTCGTCGGGGTCGGTCAAAAGCTGCTCCATGCTCAGTTTACCCGTTGCGCCAGAGCCGTCTTCCTCGGCGGCCATGCCGGTCTCTAAGCTGCCGAGAACCCCGAGTTCCCCCTCAACCGATGCGCCAACCCAATGCGCCATGCGCGCAACCCGCTCGGTGATATCAACGTTATAGTCAAAATCGGCGGGTGTTTTCATGTCGGCTTTCAGCGAGCCGTCCATCATCACCGAGGTAAAACCGTATTTTATGGCCGACATGCAGGTTTGTTCGTTATTGCCGTGATCCTGATGCATACAAACCGGAATACCCGGATACATTTCAGCCAGCGCCTTTATCATGTGTTGTAGCATGATGTCGCCCGCGTATGAGCGCGCCCCGCGCGAGGCTTGCATGATGACGGGCGCATTTACTTTTGATGCCGCCTTCATAATTGCAAGGCCTTGCTCCATGTTGTTGATGTTGAAGGCCGGCATGCCGTAATCGTTTTCGGCGGCGTGATCCAGCAATTGGCGAAGGGTAATAAGGGCCATTTTATCTCTCCTGTTTGGGCGGCACGGGGCCGCCCATTATAATTGGGGTGGCTTAGAAGCTACCCATGATGACGGCGTTATCGGCCATGCGGTTGCTAAAACCCCATTCGTTGTCATACCAGGTCAGGATGCGCACAAGGCGGTTATCCATCACGCGGGTCTGGTCCATGTGGAAAATGCTCGAGTGCGGATCATGATTAAAATCGATCGACACGTTTTTCACATCGGTATAGCCCAGCACGCCTTTCAGCGGGCCGTCAGCTGCGGCGCGAATGGCGTCGTTGATTTCCTCAACCGAAGTATCACGGCTGGCGTTGAACTTCAGGTCGACAACCGACACATTCGGGGTTGGCACGCGGATCGCCATGCCGTCGAGCTTGCCGTTAAGCTCGG
>CAYWXQ010000073.1:0-11264 GCA_964462475.1 uncultured Rhodobacterales bacterium
CCCGGGACCTACTGATTAAAAGTCAGTTGCTCTACCAACTGAGCTACCGGCCCACGCATAGCGGGTTTACTAGGGATGTGGCGGGCGATGGTCAAGGGCCAAATTGCGTAAAGCCGCGATAAATACAGCCGGTTTTCCAGCAACACACGCCACCGGCTGGCCAAGGCCCGATATTGGGCTTATAGAGACGCCATGACAGAAAACCGGCAAAATAAACCCCTCGCGTTTTTCAAAATGCACGGGCTCGGCAATGATTTTGTGGTGGTTGACGCGCGCGGGCGGGCCAACCCGATCACCCCTGCGCTGGCCCGCGCCATTGGTGACCGGCATTTCGGCATCGGCTTTGACCAGCTGGCGCTGATTCGCGATGATGGCAATGCCGTGGCGGTCGATTACTGGAACAGCGACGGCACGCTCTCGAACGCATGCGGCAATGCCACCCGTTGCGTGGCGCGGTTGCTGATGGACGAAAGCGGGGCCACCGCGCTAACCCTGCGCACCGGCCGTGGTGATCTGGCCTGCGAAGACGCGGGGAACGGGCTGGTCAGGGTCAACATGGGCCAACCGCAGCTGGGCTGGCAACAAGTGCCGCTGGCGCGTGCAGTAGACACGCTTGAACTGCCACTGGACGGCGCGCCCAGTGCCACCGGCATGGGCAACCCCCATTGCAGTTTTTTCGTTAACGATGCGGCAGCGGTTGATCTTGATGCGCTCGGCCCCGCCACCGAACACAACCCGCTATTCCCCGAGCGCACCAACGTGCAGGTGGTTGAGGTCATCAACCGGCAAAACCTGCGGGTGCGGGTGTGGGAGCGCGGCGTGGGCCACACCCTTGCCAGCGGCTCCAGCGCCTGCGCGGTGGCGGTGGCGGCCGCGCGGCGCGGGCTGGCTGACCGCGCGGTAACCGTGCATCTGGATGGCGGCAAGCTGGGGATAGACTGGCGCAAAGACGGTGTGTGGATGACCGGCCCGACCCTGCTGGTGGCCCAAGGCGAGCTTAGCCCCGAATTTATGGAAACCGCCAAATGAAACCGCCTGTTTTCGAGACCTTCGGCTGCAGGCTGAACGCCTACGAGACCGAAGCCATGCGTGAGCTGAGCGCGGGGCTGGAAAACGCGGTGGTGGTCAACACCTGCGCCGTTACCGCCGAGGCCGTGCGCCAGGCCCGCCAGCGCATCCGCAAGCTGCGCCGCGAAAACCCCGATGCCAGACTTATTGTCACCGGCTGTGCGGCCCAAATAGAGCCAGAGCGTTTTAACGCCATGCCCGAGGTTGATGTTGTGCTTGGCAATCTGGAAAAAATGCAGGCCGAAACATGGGCCGGTATCGGCGCGGCATCGGGTATTGTGGTGGCCGATATCATGACCGCGACCGAAACCGCCGGCCATCTGATAGACGGTTTTGGCACCCGCGCGCGGGCCTATGTGCAGGTGCAAAACGGCTGTGACCATCGCTGCACCTTTTGCATCATCCCCTATGGTCGCGGCAACTCGCGCTCTGTGCCCGCCGGTGTGGTGGTAGAGCAGATCAAACGCCTTGTTGCCAAAGGCTTTAACGAGGTCGTGCTGACGGGTGTTGACATGACCAGCTGGGGCGCCGACCTGCCGGGGCAACCGCCGCTGGGCAACCTTGTGCAGCGCATTCTAACGCTGGTGCCGGATCTGCCCCGCTTGCGGATTTCGTCGATAGACTCGATCGAGGCCGACCCCGCCCTGGTTGAAGCGATAAAGTTTCACCCCCGCCTGATGCCGCATTTGCACCTGTCATTGCAGGCTGGTGACAACATGATCCTGAAGCGGATGAAGCGGCGGCACGCGCGTGAGGACGCGATTGAATTTTGCGCCGATATGCGCGCGGCGCGGCCCGAAATCGTGTTCGGGGCCGATATCATTGCCGGTTTTCCGACCGAAACCGACGCGATGTTTGAAAACTCGATCAAGCTGGTGGCGGATTGCGGGCTGACATGGCTGCATGTGTTTCCGTTTTCGGCGCGCGCGGGCACGCCGGCAGCGCGCATGCCACCGGTTGACGGGCGCGCGGTCAAGGCCCGCGCGGCACGCTTGCGGGCGGCGGGGGCCGCGCGGGTGGCGGGCTATTTGCAGGCGCGGGTCGGACAAACCCACAACGTGTTGCTCGAAAACCCGCATATGGGCCGCACCGAAGGCTTTGCCGAGGTCAGGTTTGATCCCCCGCAACCGGTCGGGCAGATTATAAAAACCCGGATTACCGGCGTTGATGGCGACCAATTATCAGGATTGGCGCTTGAACAGCTTTAGCACGCTTTCGGGCGGGCGGCCGAGCGCGGCTTTGCCCGCATGGCGCACCACGGGGCGCTCGATGATTTCTGGGTGCTGTGCCATCGCGGCAATCAGCGTCGCCTCATCGGCATCGGCGGGCAGGCGCAATGCCTTGAACGCCGCATCTTTTTGCCGGAGCAGCGCGCGGGCGGGCAGGCCCAGCTCGGCCAGAACCGCGCTGATTTCACCCGCATCCGGTGCGGTTTCCTTATACAAAACCACGCGCGGCTCGATCCCGTTTTCGCGTAGCAGCGCCAGGGTTTGCCGCGATTTGGAGCAGCGCGGATTGTGCCAGATTTCGGTATTTGTCATAGGTATTCCTCCCGTCCAGTGCCGACCGCTTCGGCGATATTGCTAAAACCGTGTTCGGCCAGCAGCGCATCCAGCCCGTGGGCGATTTCGGCCGCCAGCCCGATGCCGTGGTAAACCAGCGCCGTATAAAGCTGCACCGCCGTTGCCCCGGCGCGAATTTTGGCAAATGCCTGCGCCGCATTGCCAACCCCGCCCACCCCGATCAACGGCAATTGGCCATCGGTCAGCTTTGAAAGCTGCGCCAACACGCGGGTCGAGCGCGCAAATAACGGATGGCCCGACAGCCCGCCAAGCTCGTTTTCAAACGCGCTTTTCAGCCCGTCGCGCGCCAAGGTGGTGTTGGTGGCGATAATGCCCGAAATGCCGGTATCAAACGAAACCTCGACAATGTCCTCAAGCGCCTGCGCATCCAGATCGGGCGCGATTTTCAGAAATACCGGCAGCGGGTGCGGCAGGGCTTTGCGGGCCTGCATCACGCCATCAAGCAGCGCTTTAAGCGCGGCTTTGCCCTGCAGGTCGCGCAGGCGTTCGGTATTGGGGGACGACACATTGACGGTAGCAAAATCGACATGCGCGCCAGCTTTTTCAAGCACCAGCGCGAAATCCTGCGCGCGGTTGGCGCTGTCTTTATTGGCGCCCAGATTAAGCCCGACAATACCGGTGCGCGGGCGGGCCAAACGGGGGGCGATTGCCGCAACCCCGTCATTGTTAAAGCCGAACCGGTTGATCACGGCGGCATCGGGGGTCAGCCGGAAAAGCCGTGGTTTGGGGTTGCCGGGTTGCGGGCGCGGGGTGGCGGCGCCGACCTCGATAAAGCCAAAACCGGTTTTCAGCAACGGGGCCACCGCGACCGCGTTTTTATCAAACCCCGCCGCCAGCCCGACCGGATTGGGCAAGGATAACCCCGCCAGATCACACGCAAGGCGCGGCGAACTTACCGGCCCGTCGCCCGCCGCCAACCCCAGCCGCAGCGCCCTTAGCGCGACCGCGTGCGCGGCCTCGGGTGGCAGCAGGTGCAGGACGGGCAGGGCAAGCTTTTGCAAACCCGCCCTCATAGCACCCCGTCGGGAAAGGCGTGGCCCGCGCCCGCACAGGGCAAGGGTTTGGCCCATAGCACATCGGCCATGCGCAAGGGCCGGAACAGGTGCGGAAACAGCGCGCCACCGCGCGATGGCTCCCATTTTATTTCGGGGCAGGTATCGGGGTTGACCGCCAGCAGCATCAACCCGTCGACACCGCCAAAATATTTTTCGGCGGTTTCGGCGGCCTGTGCGGCGGTTGAAAAATGCACGAAGCCGTCAACAAGGTCGATGGGCGCGCCACGGGTCTCGCCGGTGCTTTGCAGGGCTTCCCATTCTTCTTTGCGGAATATTTTATATATGATCATGGGTTTTGAATGCCGCCCCTTTCGACGTTCGTCAACACGAAATCCGGCAACGAGGCGGGATTGCTAAAATTTATGCGGGTTTTGCGGCAAACGCGCGGCGTAATTCGAGGCTGTTGCGGCAAAATATTAACGGCGCGGTTACCAAAATACCCGATCTTTTCCCCATTAGAAGTTAAAAAGCGGGCGGGCGATGAATTTATTTGTGCAAAACATGCTGGACCTCTCGACCGGGCACCTGACCGACGAAACCCGGCGGCGCATGGGCGAGGATTCACGCAATTTCTTTGTCGGCAAGCCCTGCTCGCTGCCTTTTGCGGTAAAGGGCAGCAGTTTTGGCTGGTTTATAGATGTGCGCGACGCCGATGAGCGGGCGGTTTCGGGGCTTGAATACCCGTTCGATATTGTTGATTGCTACGAACTGGCGCTGCGTATGGGCTGCAGTTATATTTTGTTTGACCGTGACGCCGAGCGCCACCCGGGGTTGAACTGGTATGGGGACCGTGAACAATCGGCCTATGTTGAGCCGCCACAACCGGATGCAGCCGAATCGCCAAAAGAACTGCCGGTGAACCTGGCCGATTTTAACGCGATGTTCGACCGGCAGTAGTGATGCAGGTGATTCGAAATATGTGCCGGTTTCCCTATAGTAGCCCCATAATTCTACAGTAAATTTCGTACAAAGCCCGCTTGTACCGCGAAATACCCAAAAAAACGCTTGGAGGCGATCAGCGGAAAACTAGAAAAACCCGCGTGTTTCAAATTACTTAGGCGCGCAAATTACCCCGCCAGAAGCCAATATCACGATACCAGACATCCATATCAGGTTTTTTTGCGGCTTTTGCCCCTTTTTTGACAAGTTTAGTGTATAAGTGGCTCTGTGCATGTAGAGCGTTTAGTTAGTGCCGCCGTGTTATCAGTTTTGCTCTGCATGCACACCGATTCACCTAAAAATCCACATTGGCGCGCGTCGCTCAACCACAAGCGCTAGTTGCCCTAGGGTAAGATATCGCATATTTTGAATAATTATGCTCTTTCAGGGCATTTTTCACAATCTCGCCGCAATTGGTCTTACTGTTGCCCTAGTCAGCTGGCAAAAAGAACCTGTGCATAGGGTGGTTTAAGAGTGCCGCCGTGTGAATAGTAGGCCCTATGCACATCTTTCGGCTCGGTCTATTTGATCGCTTGTGCGATTAGCACTCCACCGACCACCAAAATAACCCCCGCAAGCACCGCCAGCGCGATTTTGGCTTTTGACCACGGGCGCTCGCCCTTGACCTTGCCCGACTGGCCGTTAACCACAAAGCGATAGGTCTTGCCCTGATACTTATAGGCCGCCAGCCACACCGGCAGCAGCACATGTTTATAGGTAATGGCGCTAAGCTTGGTGTTAAGCGCGTTGATGCGCTGCTCGTCACCGCCGATATCACGTTGCACCAGCCGGCGGATCTCGCGTTCCATCACCGCCTCGGCCTCGGTAAAGCCCTCACGCAATTCTATTGAATAGGCCTCGGCATTGTAGCCCGCCAAAAAATTGGGGCTAAAATCCTTTAGCGCCGACAGGTCCCACGGGGCCAGTTTATCGGTAAAGCGTTTGGGCAGCGATTTTGAGGCCAGCACCAGAATATCGTCAAACCATTTTGAAACATGCCCCGATACCCGCCGCCAGCGGGTTTTGCGCACCTGTCGGGTTTTGGTCACCGATTTGCCGTTCTCGGTGGTGGTGTAGCGTTCGGTCACATAATAGTAGGTGCCGCGCTGGCCGGCATAATCGCTTTCGCTTTGGGCGTCATAGGTCCAGTATGGCACATACATGCCCTGCATTTTGCGGCCCTTGCGGGCGTATTCGCGCAGGTTGTTGGGCGCAAACCAAAGCTTACCGAGCCACGCGACCATGGCGTCGCGGGCCTTGTCCTCTGACAACACAAACGGCATCACGCCTTTGGGTTTTATCTGCTTGGTGGTGCGGGGTTCCAGCACGATCGGGCTGGCGCAAAACGGACAGTCTTTTGAATAGGTGTCGCCCTCGAACTCGACCTGCGCGCCGCAATTGCTGCAATCGGTGACGCGGGTTTCCTCCATGTCCTCATCGGGGATGTCATTATCAAGCGCGGCCTGAAAATCCTGTTCGGTATTGGCCAAGCCGCTGGCGCCCTCGCCGTCAAAATCCTGCTCATGGCCGCAATAGGGGCATTTCAGCTTGTTGGCCTCGGCGTCAAATTGCATTTGAGAGCCGCATACCGGACAGGGAAAGCGGAATTCCTCGCTGGTGTTTTCAACTGTTTCGTCTTGCATGACATGGCCCCGAAAATTGGTTTTCGGGGCCAGTATGGCGATAATTATTGGCGCTGCAAGCCTTTATGCCGGTGGCGGCGGCGGCGGGGGCATGATGGTAAACAGCTGCGCCAGCTCAACAATATCTTCGGCTTTTTTCCAGCCATCCTGACCGGCGGTCCAGACCAGCGTGTCACGCTTCATCTGGCCACCTGTGGCCATGCGGCCAAGGGCGGCGCGCGAAAACGGGCCGGTGGTGGCGCCGTTTTCGGCGATATGCCACACGGTTTCAACCGGTGGCGGCGGCGGGGTGGCGGCGGGTTGGGCGGCGGCACCCGCCCCCGCACCGGACATCGCGCCGGCCATGTTTTGCGCCATCGCCATGCCCATACCCATGCCAAGCCCGGCGCCCATGCCACCGCCGCCACCGGGGTTGTTGGCAACATCGCCCATGGCCTCGGCGGCGGCAAACTGGGTGAATTTGTTCAAATCACCAACCACGCCCATGCTGGTGCGTTTATCCATTGCCTCCTCGACTGCCGCGGGCAGCGAGATGTTTTCGATCAAAAACACCGGCATTTCCAAGCCGTATTCCGCCATTTGCGGCGAGATCGCCTCGGCGATTATTTGGCTAAGCCCGTCCATATTGGCCGCCATATCCAGCACCGGAATTTTGCTGGAAGCCACGGTGTTGGCAAAGCGCGGCACAATCAGGTTGCGGATCTGGCTGCTGATTTCGTCGGTCGTGAACTCGCCGTCGGTGCCAACGATTTCACGCATGAACGTGGCAGGGTCCGAAACCCGGATGGTATAGGTGCCAAAGGCGCGAATGCGGACCACGCCGAACTCGGGATCGCGGCACATGATCGGGTTTTTGGTGCCCCATTTAAGGTCTTGAAAACGGGTGGTGTTGATAAAATAAATCTCGGATTTGAACGGGCTTTGAAAGCCATAACCCCAGCTTTGCAGGGTGGTCATGATTGGCATATTGTTGGTTTCGAGCATATACATGCCCGGGCTAAACACATCTGCCAGCTGGCCTTCGTGGATAAAAACCGCCGCCTGACCCTCACGCACCGTTAGTTTGGCACCATATTTTATCTCGTTGCCGCGGCGCTCGAAACGCCAGACCAGCGTGTCGTCGCTATCATCGGTGTGCTCGATAACATCAATAAATTCGCCACCGAGGAAATCAAAAATGCCCATGGGGACCTCCCGAAAAATGTTCAACTCAGGCTAACTTAAGCACTGAAGCCGGTGCAGACAATGAATTTGTCACCAAATATCGTTGATAATTTCCGGCAACAGCGGGCGAACCTCGGCCGCGCTCATGCCCGGGCTAAGCCGTGGGTCATACAGGATTTGCAGCAACAGCTCGTCATGCTTGGTCAGGGCGGCGAACTCCTCGTCGTCGTTAAAAAGCGAGGGGCGCGCTTGCGGGCTGTCATTGACCAGCCCCAGCGCCTGCGCCATTTCTTCCTGCACGCAGGCGCTGCGCATCGCGCCGCTATGCTCGGCCTTAACCAGAATAATGGCGGCAGAATAGCGATAGGGCGCGGCATCGGATGATAGCGAAAACGCGCTGCACAGCCGGTCAGGCGGGCTGTTGGCAAAATCGGCCTCGACCGTGCGCGGGGGGGCGGTGACATAGCGCGCAAGTTGGCGGGCATAGCGCGGCTGCTCGGCACGGTTCAGGAAAAACACCACCATATTGGCGCGCTCGCCGGTTTTGGCAATGCGGATATCAAGGCCGGTAATCCGGCCAAGACGGCGGCTATATTGCGCCACCAGCGACAGGTTAAGCCGCGCGGCCGTTTCGGGCGTGGCGGGCCCGTTGATAACCCGCACAACCAACGGGCGTTCAAAGCGGCGCAGTCGGGCGGGGCTTTGGCTGGGCACATAGCGGCCATCGATGGTGTCAAATTCATTGACCATGGCGATGCGCATAAAATTGCGCGCCAGCTCGGCGCGGGTAAAGGGCGCGTCGGGCGGGGCGTAATCCAGCCGCATACCGCCATTGGCGCGTATTTCGGCCTCGGCGGCAGCGTAATAACGGGTCAGGTCAAAAGAGGGCGCGGCATTGTCGGCCAAAGGAGGGGCGCAGGCGGCCAGCGCCAGCGCCCCGAACAGGGGCCAGACCCGCATTAATCGGCAGCGCTGCCAACATTGACGCCCAGCGAGGTGTCTTTGGCCTTGGCACCGGCGAGGGTGGCTTTTAGATCGGCCTCCATGGTTTGCAGCTCTTTTTCGGCCTCGGCGCGCTTGGCTTTGCCCTCGTCGGCAATGCGCAGGCTGTCGTTAATGGTTTCGATCAGGTCGGCATTGGCCTGCTTGATGGCGTTAATATCAAAGATGCCGCGCTCGATTTCCTCACGGATTTCGCGGTTGGCGATTTTAAGGTTGGCGGCGTTGGATTTAAGCAATTCGTTGGTCAGATCATTGGCATCGCGCACCGCTTTGGCGGCATCGCGCGAACGGCTGATGGTAACGGCCTGTGCCAGCTGGGTTTCCCAGAGCGGCACGGTGTTGACCAGGGTTGAATTGATCTTGGTCACCAGTGATTTGTCGTTTTCCTGCACCAGCCGGATAGAGGGCAGTGATTGCATGGTGACCTGCCGCGTCAGCTTCAGGTCATAAACCCGACGCTCCAGATCATCGCGCGCGGCGCGCAGATCGCGCAGTTCCTGGGCCAGAATAACACCGTCATCATCCGAGGCGGCCTCGACCACCTTGGCCTTGGCCGGAATATCGACCTCGTCGAGGGTTTTGATCTTTTCTTCGCCAGCCGCGATATAAATCGCCAGCTGGTCATAAAAATCAAGCGTCTTTTCATAAAGCTTGTCGAGGCTTTTAATATCTTTCAGCAGCACGGTTTCATGGTCGAGCAGCTGTTCGGTAATTTTATCAATCTGGTCCTGCACCAGCTCGTATTTGGCCATGAACTCAGCCACCGGTTTGGCTTTGCCCAGCAGCTTTTCCCACCAGCTTTGGGTGCGGTTGGGGTCAAGCTCGTCAACCGAGAACCCGCGGATCGAGGTGACCATAGAGCGCAGCGCATCGCCCGCTGGCCCCGCGTCTTTGTTGCGCACACCGGCCAGCATTTCGCGTGAAATCACCTGCAATTCGGCTTGGGCGTTTGAGCCGAACTGGATAACAGACTGGGTGTTGCCCATATCAAGTTCGCCAATGGCTTTGTCAATCGCGGCCTTCTCGGCGGCGTCGGCCTGATCAATCACGATCAGCTCACCCTTGGGTTCGGGCAGCAGGGTGGCGGTTACCACCTCTACCTGTTTCAGGGTGGTTTCGGCCTTTTGGCGCACGTCTTCGGTCATCAAAATCTCCTTTTATCGGCATTACTTTTTGGCCAGATGGCCCTCGCGTTGTAATCTTTCTTGCAAGACCTCGATCTCGACATCAAGGTCGGACTGGTTGTCCTCCAACAAGGCGGCGCGCTGGCCGTTAAAGCTGGTTTCAAGATCATCAATCAGGCTCAGGTATTCCTTTTGCTTGACCGCATCGCGGCCGCGCGCGTTAAGGTCGGCAAACTTGACCGTGGCATCGCGGGCCCCCGAAAGATAAACCCCCATATATTTGCGCGCGCGGGTCAGATCGCGCGGGTCTTGCTCGACCACGCGCAGCATTTCTTTAACCGAGGCCAGCAGGCCCTCGACCTTGCGCTCAACGCTGCGGTTGTTGATCTGCGCGGCGGCGGTTTCAATATCGGCAATGATCGCCTCGGCCTTTTCAACGGCGCGGGCCACGCGGTCGGTCTCGTATTCGTTGAAGCCGACCAGCCCCTTGCGGCGCATCGGGTCAAAGCCAAAGGCCACCAGATGCGCGGCCACCGCCAGCGCGCCAAAGCCGATGCCCACAAACATGCCCTGCCCCCAGCCAAACCACGCCGCCAGCCCCACCGCCGCGCCCGAAAGCGCCGCCGCAATGGTTTTGCGCGGAAATTTTGGCGGGCGGGCGATTTTGCGCTCGTTATAGGCGGCCTCGGCTTTTATGCCTTCACGCAGGGTCCAGCCTGCCAGCACAAACAGCGCATAGATGCCAAAGGCGGTGGCGGCGGCAACCGGTGCCGCGTTGGTGATTTTTGCAAACCCGTCCAGCAGCAGCGGGAACGGCGCGATAAACATCAGCGTAATCGCAAAACCGCCGGGTTTTTTACGCTTGGCGCGAAATTTAGGCGGGCGCGGGGCCTCAATAACCGGTTCGCCGGGTTTGGCATCGGGGCTGTTGGCCCCGCGAAAACGCTGCGCTGCCATCAGGATATCCACCCGTAAGAGCCGGCCGCGACCGTCCAGATCAGGGCCAGTAGCACCCAATAGGCGATGCGTTGAATGGTTTTGCCTGACATGGTGTCTCCGCTCACTATGGTCGTTTTCCCCAATATAGAGGTTTTGAAGGGGCTTTGCTAGTCGTCGGCCGCGCGTTGGCGTTGCAGCGCCAGTTTTTTCTGGAACCGTGACTGGATGGCCTGCACGATGAACAATACCGCAATAGAGAAATAAAAGGTTGTTTTTTCAAGCGGTTGCACTGCATAGCCAAACAGCTTAAGCCCGCCTTCATAACCGCCCTCGCCCAGCAGAACGATGCCGACGATCAGCAAAACAAACAGGCCCAAGACCTCGTACATGCGGTTTTTCTTGATGAACTCAGCCACTGTATCGGCCAGCAGCATCATTGCCACGCCCGAGATCAGGATGGCGGTGGCCAGAATGACAAACACATCGCTGATTGCCAGCGCCGAAAGCACGGAATCAAAGCTGAAGATCAGGTTCATGAACACGATCATCGCAATAACCGAAACCACCGATTTGCTTTTTTGCGTCTCGACGGCGTTTTCGATATGCTCGATCGCCAGCAGGTGGTTAATTTCCTTAACCGCCGTATACATGATGAAGGCGCCACCAAACAAAAACACAATCACCGAAAAGTTAAAGCTGCCCTCGATCACGCCTTCCCAGTTCAGGCTGAAAAACGGCGCCTCGAGC
>CAYWXQ010000074.1:0-11228 GCA_964462475.1 uncultured Rhodobacterales bacterium
GGTCATAGGCAGATTCGCCATGCCCCGGCAGGTCAAACGCCGTAAACGCATAGCCAGAAAGTCGCGCCATCAGCGGGGCCAGCGCGCCGCGATGGGCCAACGCGGGGTGCAGCATCAGCATCGGTTTGCCTGCGCCCATTCGGCTAACCCCGACCTTGCGGCCGTTTATCATTTCTATCACCACGATGCCTCCTTTTGGTCACAGGCTTAACAAGCCCCTTTGCAACCGGCAACGGGTTTGTTACACCGCGCCCAAGCCCAAACAGATTCGTCGCCCTTACAAAGGTTTTTCCGATCATGCGCAGCTCCAGCCCTCCCAAGCTTATTTCTGGCAATGCCAACCGAACGCTGGCAAAAAGCATCATCAAGCGGATGGGGATGCACCGCGGCGAGCCGCTAAAGGTTGTTGACGCCCGCGTCGAGCAGTTTAACGATGGCGAGATTTTCGTCGAGGTTTACGAAAACGTGCGCGACGAAGATATGTTTATCTTGCAGCCAACCAGCAAACCCGCCAATGACCACCTGATGGAGCTGATGATCATCGCCGATGCGCTTAAACGCAGCTCGGCCAAACGCATTACCGCCGTGATCCCGTATTTTGGCTATGCGCGCCAAGACCGCCGCACCAAGGCCCGCACCCCGATCAGCGCCAAGCTGGTGGCGAACCTGTTAACAATATCCGGCATTGACCGGATATTGACGATGGATCTGCACGCGGCGCAAATTCAGGGGTTTTTCGATATTCCGGTTGATAACCTGCACGCCTCGCCGATTTTCGCGCTCGATGTAAAACACAATTTCAAAAACCTGAAAGACGTCACCGTGGTGTCGCCCGATGTTGGCGGCGTGGCCCGCGCGCGGCAGCTGGCCCAAAGCATCGGTGCCGATTTGGCGATCGTAGACAAACGCCGCAACGCCCCCGGAGAAATCGAGGGCATGACGGTGATCGGCGAGGTCAAAGGCAAGGTTTGTATCATTGTCGATGATATTTGCGACACCGCCGGCACCCTGTGCAAGGCCGCCGATCTGCTGACCGAAAAAGGCGCAAAAGAGGTGCATTCCTATATTACCCACGGTGTGCTTTCCGGTCCGGCGGTGGGGCGGATTCAGGCTTCGACCATGAAATCGCTGGTGATCACCGACTCAATCGAGGCCACTGAAGAGGTGAAAAAATCAAATAAAATCCGTATGGTGCCAACCGCGCCGGTGTTTGCGCAGGCGATCCAGAACATCGCCAGCGGCGCGTCGGTCAGCTCGCTGTTTCGCAATGAAACCCTCGGCCCGCTTTATGAGGTCTATTACCCCGAAAGCTGAGCCTTTTTTGCGTAATCCGGCCGGTAACCTAGCGCACTTGCTGGCCATTGATGCTAATATTGCCGCCCTCGGAAAACGCGATCCGCGTGGTAAAGCTGTCAGCGGTTTTGCCGGGGCTGGCAAAGACGCCAAGCGCCCCCTTCGCCGCGGTTACAATCGGCGTTTGCACCCAATCAAGCCTGGCGATTTTATCAAGCAACCCAAGCGCGCCGGTTAGCGAGAAATCAAGCGCGCCGGTCGCTTCGGGCAGGCCCGATATCGGCTCAGTCCGCGCAGCACCAAAGGTCAGCGCGCCGTTGCCAGACAGGCCAAACCCGGCAAAATCAAGGCTCATCCCGTTTAGCGACAGCGTCCGCAGCGCAAATGGCGGCCCGTTCAGCGCGGTTCTGGCGGGGGTGTCAAACAGGTTTTCGAGCACCTTTACGCTGCCGGTCAGGGCAAAGCCAAAGCTGGCGGCAGCGCGTGAAAGCACGGCGTCGGGGTCAAGCCGCTGCCAGCTATCGGCCGCCAGGTTCAGCCCCGTCACCCGACTGGCAACCGAGAAATCTTGCGCCGCGTCCAACTTGCGAAACGGAAGTTTTATTTCAAGGGCGGCGGCCTCGGCGTTTAGCCCGAAACCGGGGGTGGCTGGTGCGTTGGTTTGCAGGGCCATATTGGCCAGTTCGGTGCTGAACGCATAGGTAAATTGCGTGGCGTCAACCGCGACAATCACCGCACCCGACTGCTGATCGAAGCTGAAAACCGCGCCTTCGCCTTGCGCGATGCGCAACTGGTATGGGCCGCTGATCAGGGTGGCGTTCAGCCGGAAACCCTTGGGGACATCGCCCTTGGGGGTGGTGGCAATGTCGTTGGGAAAGGTGAGATCAAGCTCGAGACGTGCGTTGTTTAGCGCCCAGTTCAGGCTGCTGCGCTTGGCCGGATCGGTGCTTTCGCGTTGGTCGTTCACCGTTAAACTATCGAGTGTGGCAAAGCCGCTAAAACGCCGGGCGTAGGCGGCGGGTTCGTGCAACAGCTCGCCCGACAGGCCGCCAAGTTGCAGGTAGGTGGTATTGGGCACGCTGCTGCGCACCGTTATGGTGTTCGAGGTGATCGACGCGATCGAAAACCGGTATAAAACCGCCGTCGGGTCGCCCGAGGCATTCAGCGCCAGCCCCTTCAGGCTAAGGGTGCGTATTGAAGAATATGAGTCTGACTCTTCGGTGCTGGTAATATTTTCCAGATTGCGCGAAAAGTAGATATCGACCGAGCCGTCATCCTGCCCGTCAAGCCGCACCCATTGCAGCGGCGGGCCGAATTTGCTGCCAAACGCAACCTCGCGCAGGGTCAGGCTGCCGGGGGTGCGCTCAAGGTTGGCAAAGGTAAAATCGCTGCCGGTATCGGCGGCAATACCCTGCCAGTTGGCCAGCAACTGGTCAGGGGTGATCTGGCCAAAAGCGGGTGAGGCCAGCAGCAAAGCGGCAACAAGGGGCAGGCGCATGGGGTTCTCCGGTTTGTTTTGTGCTGTCAGCCTAGCAAGCGCGGGGCGTTGGCGCAACAATCGTTAACATTCCGGCACGTTCACCGCCAAACCGCCCAGCGAGGTTTCTTTGTATTTGTGGCTCATATCCATGCCGGTCTGGCGCATGGTTTCAACGCAGGCATCCAGCGATACAATATGCTGGCCGTCACCGCGCAGCGCCAGTGACGCCGCCGACACCGCCTTGATCGCGCCTAGCCCGTTGCGCTCTATGCAGGGGGCTTGCACCAAGCCTTTTACCGGGTCACAGGTCATGCCCAAATGGTGTTCTAGCGCGATTTCGGCGGCGTTTTCAACCTGTTGCGGGGTGCCGCCCAGCACGGCGCACAACCCGGCGGCGGCCATGGCGCTGGCCGAGCCGACCTCGCCCTGACAGCCGACCTCGGCACCTGAAATAGAGGCATTGGCCTTGATCAGCCCGCCAATGGCGGCGGCGGTCAGCAAAAACGGCTCTATCATTTCGCGGCGCGCGGTGGGCACATGGTCTAGATAATAGCGCAGGGTCGCGGGCAGCACACCGGCGGCACCATTGGTCGGGGCGGTCACAACCTGACCACCGGCGGCGTTTTCTTCGTTAACCGCGATGGCGTAAACCGATATCCAGTCGTTTATGGTATGTGGGGCGACCATGTTGGTGCCGTGCTCGGCCTGCAGCGCTTCATGAATGCCCTTGGCGCGGCGCTTCATGTTCAGCCCGCCGGGCAGGGTGCCGCCGGTGGAAAAGCCGCGCTCGATACTGGCATCCATCACCTGCCAGACCCGCGCCAACCCCTCTGTCAGTTTGGCGGCGCTCATTTGGTTGAGCTCGTTTTCGCGCTTCATTTCAGCGATGGATTTACCGCTTTTTACCGCCATTTGCAGCATCTCGGCGGCGATTTTGAAGGGATAGGGGGCGCTGGGTTGCTCGGCGGTTAGCGCCGCCCCTGCCAGCTCGGCGGCGGTCAGCACAAAGCCGCCACCGGTGGAATAATAGGTCTCGCGCGCATAAAGATTGCCGGTATCATCATAGGCCGACAGCACCATACCGTTGGCGTGGCCGGGCAAGACTGTATCGTAGTCAAAACACAAATCATCGGCTTGGCGATAGCGCAATTCACCCAGTCCTGCGGGCGACACAGTGCCGCGGCTGGCGATTTCGGCCTCGGCGATATCAGCTTTTGCGGGGTCAAAATCGGCGGCGGTAAAGCCGGCAAAGCCCAGCGTTACCGCGCGGTCGGTGGCGTGGCCCTTGCCGGTGAATGCCAGCGACCCGTGCAGGGTGCAGCCAAGCCGCGCAAGGGTTCCGGCCCCCGGCACCACCGCACGGCCCGCGCGCAGCAGGGCCAAAAACCGCCCCGCCGCCACCATCGGTCCGACCGTATGGCTGGACGACGGTCCGACCCCGATTTTGAACACATCGAAGATGCTGAGAAACATGGCTTTCCCCTTGGGTTTTGGCTCATATTTGGCTATATGGGGCCGGTATGCAGCGGCAAACCCGACAAATGCAAGCGGTTTTGCGGCCAATGCCAGCCAAGGGGACAAAAAATGACCGAGAATATAGCCGGATCGGACCGGGGTAAATATGCGGCGGCCAAAGCAGCGCTCGATTTCGTGAAACCGGGGATGAAGGTCGGGCTTGGCACCGGCTCTACCGCCGCGTGGTTTGTGCAAATGCTGGGCAATCGGGTAAACAGCGAAGGGCTGCAAATTGTTGGCGTGCCGACCTCGACCCGCACCCGTGATCTGGCCGCGAGCCTCAACATTCCACTAACCACGCTGGACGAGGCCGAATGGCTGGATGTAACCATAGACGGGGCTGACGAGTTTGACGCCGACCTTAACCTGATCAAGGGCGGCGGCGGGGCGCTGCTGCAAGAAAAGATCGTTGCCAGCGCCAGCAACCAGATGGTGGTGATATCGGACGCTTCCAAACAGGTTGAAACGCTGGGCGCGTTTCCGCTGCCGGTCGAGGTGGTTAAATTTGGCTGGCGCAGCACCGAATCAACGATCGAGGAGGTGCTGGAAGGCGCCGACGTGACCAACAAACGTATCAGCCTGCGCGAGGCGGGCGGCGCGCCTTATGTAACCGACGAGGGCCATTATATTTTAGACCTGCACCTTGACCGCATTGGCGATCCACGCGGTTTGGCCGAGGCGTTAAACCGCATTCCGGGTGTGGTTGAAACAGGGCTGTTTGTGCTGATGGCCGACACGGTTTTGGTAGGGTATGATGACGGTAATGTGCACACATATGATCGCGACGGGGGTGACCTTGGCCAGCGCAAGGTGCATATGCCAGCAGAGAATTCTTTATATGTGCCGGGGGCGTGAAGATGGATTATGACTTTGATTTATTTGTGATTGGTGGCGGCTCTGGCGGGGTGCGCGCTGGCCGCGTTGCCGCACAGGGCGGGGCCAAAGTTGGCCTGGCCGAGGAATACCGCATGGGCGGCACCTGCGTGATCCGCGGTTGTGTGCCCAAAAAGCTGATGGTTTATGCCTCGGGCTATAGTGAAATGATGGATGACGCCGAGGGTTTTGGCTGGCGCATCGGCAAGCGCAGCTTTGACTGGGGCGCGCTTATTGGCAAAATAGACAGTGAGCTTGACCGGCTGGAAGGCCTGTATCGCCAAGGGCTTAGCGGCAATGATGTAACCATATACGACGCTCGCGCGGTGGTAAAAGACGGCCACACCGTGGCGCTGTCAAGCGGTGAAACCGTGACCGCAAAGTGGATACTGGTTGCCACCGGCGGCCGCCCGTTTTTGCCCAAAGTCAAGGGCGTTGAGCATGTGCTGACCTCTAATGATGTGTTCAAGCTTAAAACCCTGCCCAAGCGGGTATTGGTGGTTGGGGGCGGGTATATTGCCTGTGAATTTGCCGGAATTTTTAACGGCTTGGGGGTCGAGGTCACGCAGTTTTACCGTGGCGCACAAATTTTGCGCGGCTTTGACGGCGAGGTCCGCGGCCATGTCGCCGACGAGATGATCCGCAAGGGGGTGAACCTGCATCTGGGCACCGACGTGATGGAGATTGCCAAAAAAGACGGCGCGCTGCATGTGACCTGCACCAACGGGTCGGTCAGCGTGGTTGACGCGGTGATGTATGCCACCGGCCGTGTGGCCAATACCGACGGTATGGGGCTGGAAAACACCGGCGTCAAACTGGGGCGGCGCAGCGAGATTATGGTCGACCGCTATTCGGCGACCCATTGTAAAAGCATTTACGCGGTCGGCGATGTGACCGACCGGGTGCAGCTGACGCCGGTGGCGATCCGTGAGGGCATGGCCTTTGTTGAAACCGTGTTCAACGACAACCCGACCGCTATGGACCACGAATTTATCGCGACGGCGGTATTTACCCAGCCCGAGATCGGCACGGTTGGCTATATCGAAGAAGACGCGCGCGAGGATTTCGACATAGAGGTTTATCGCGCGGCGTTTCGGCCGATGGCAAATATTTTGGCGGGCCGCGACGAGCGCATGCTGATGAAGCTGATCATCGAGAAAAACTCGCGCAAGGTGATCGGCTGCCACATTGTCGGGCCGGCAGCCGGAGAGATGATCCAGCTGGCGGGTGTGGCGATAAAAATGGGTGCCACCAAAGAGGATTTCGACCGCACGGTGGCGGTGCACCCGACCGCCGCCGAAGAGCTGGTAACGATGAAGGAGCCGGTGCGCTAGACCGGTTGTGCTTTTAGCACAACCCGCGCCGACAAGGTGGCCCGCAGGGTCGCCGAGGAGGCGCGATGCCGGAACTGCGCAACATTTCTTAACGGGGTTGCTTTTGTCTCTAGGGGGCCAAGGCCCCCGTCGACAAAAGCACATTTTTCAGCAAGCTGAAAAACGACTGCCGCTGGCCGTGGCCTCGCTGCGCTCGGCGGGCTGTGCCTTGGCTATGGCAACAGGGCCGTAAGCTTTTGTGCGAAATCATTCGCATCCCCATCCAGCCGTAACCGCTTTATCCGGCTGGTTTCGCCCGCCATAATCCGGATGCGGGATTTGGCGGTGCCGCAGGCTTTTGCCAGAAATTTCAGCAGCGCTTTGTTGGCCGCCCCGTCAACCGGCGGGGCGGCAACGCGCACCAGCAGCAGCGGCCGCCCGGCGGGGTCGCTTGCCACGCCGTCTATCCGGTCGCGCCCGCCCTTGGGGGTCAGGCGCACCACCAGTTCCAGCCCATCGTCAACGATGCGCCAGGGCGGGGTCATCCAAAGGCGGCGATGTTGTTGTAAAGGATGGTGCGGGCTGCAAACAGCGCGAAAATCACGATCAATGGTGCCAGATCAAGCCCGCCCATGCTGGGCAGCATCCGGCGAATGGGGCCGTAGATCGGCTCTAGCACCCGGTTTAAGCCATACCATATTTGCGCCACCAGCGGTTGGCGCAGGTTCAGCACCTGAAACCCCACAAGCCAGCTCATGATAATATGCGCGATGATGATAAACCATACGATATCAAGCGCGAAAGATAGGATCTGGTAAAGCGAGGTCATTGCGGGCTCCGAAAGCGGTTGTGTGGGCACACATCTAGTATGTGCGGGGCGCGGCTGCAAGGGCTGGGTGGCGACGTAAGGTTATCTCTTGCTAATGGCGGCGGGTTTTGCCAGTTTCGCGTGGCTTGCTTTTATTGAAAGACGAAGATGTATCCGTTTATCCGCATGGCTTACCAGATGGCCAAACACCGCAAAGCGCCGGCATTGCCGATTGACGGGGTGCATGTGTCTCGGCATATTTGCTGGCCGGTTGATCTTGACCTGTGGCGCGAGCTTAATAACGGCCGCACACTGACGCTTTATGATTTGGGGCGTATCCAGTTGGCCCGCCGGATCGGGCTGTTGGCGGCGTTGCGCGCTAACGGCTGGGGCATGACCATGGCCGGTGTTACCGCCCGCTATCGTCGGCGTGTGGTGATGTTTGACCGCTTCGAGATGCGCTCGAAACTGCTGGGCCATGATGGGCGGTTTTTTTGCCTGCAACAAAGCATGTGGAAGCGGGGCGACGCGCTTTCTTCGGTGGTTTACCGCGTGGCGGTGGTGGGTAAATCGGGCATCGTGCCCACCGCCGAGGTGGTGGCGGCTATGGGCATGCCGGGTTGGAACCCCGAGATGCCGCCATGGGTGCAAGACTGGATTAAAGCCGAAAATGCCCGTGCATGGCCGCCCGAAACCTAGGCAGCCATCGGGGGGTCAGGCCTGCATTTCGGCCCGCACCTGCTGGCGCAGCATGTCGATCGGTATTTGCTTGCCGTCGCGTTTATAGCTCCAATATGTCCAGCCGTTGCAGCTGGGCGCGCCCTCTAACGCCGCGCCGACCTGGTGGATGGACCCACGCGCATCATGGGCGACCAGTGTGCCGTCCGCCCGCACCTTGGCGCGGTGGCGGCCGTTTAACGAATATAGCTGCTCGCCGGGGCGCAGCATGCCGCGCTCTATCAGGTTGCCAAAGGGCACGCGGGGTTCGGCGCGTTTGGCGGTGGTGACGCGCAGTGAATCCGCGTCGTATTTACGGGTGTCGTCTATGCGTTTTTGCGCAACCTCGCGGTAAGCGGCCTCACGCTCGATGCCGATAAAATGGCGACCCAGCTTTTTGGCGACCGCGCCGGTGGTGCCGGTGCCGAAAAACGGGTCAAGAATAACATCGCCGGTGTTGGTTGAGGCCAGCAGCACCCGATGCAGCAGCGATTCAGGTTTTTGGGTCGGGTGGGCCTTTTCGCCCTGCGCGTTTTTCAACCGCTCGCCGCCATTGCAGATCGGCAGCACCCAGTCAGAGCGCATCTGGATGCCCTCGTTCAGTTGTTTTAGCGCGTCATAATTAAAGGTATATTTGGCGCTGTCGGATTTGCCGGCCCAGATCATGGTTTCGTGCGCATTGGTAAAGCGCTTGCCGCGAAAGTTCGGCATCGGGTTTGATTTGCGCCAGATCACATCGTTCAGGATCCAGAAACCGGCATCCTGCAATGCCACCCCGACCCGAAAGATATTGTGATAAGAACCAATCACCCAGATCGCCCCATTCGGTTTCAAAATCCGCCGCGCCGCCGCCAGCCAGTCGCGCGAGAACTTGTCATAGGCGGCGAAGCTCGAAAACTGGTCCCAGTCATTATCAACCGCATCAACTTTTGAGTTATCAGGCCGGTGCAGATCACCACGCAATTGCAGGTTATAGGGCGGGTCGGCAAAGACCAGATCAACCGAATTGGCCGGCAGGCTGTTCATTACGTCAATGCAGTCGCCGCTTAAAATCGTGTCTAGCGGCAGGTTTTTTGCGGTCTCGGGGGGGGTGGTCTTGATCATGCTCTTGGTGCCTCGAAGCTTGTTTGCTCGTTATGGCCCTAACATGAGTCATTGGTGATTCGGTGTCAATTTCTTTTTGAATCAAGCACTTATTTAATTTTCTTCACACAACATCTTGTGGATGGGCTTGAATGATCGTCTATGGTGGGCGGTGACCCCATGGGTTGCCAGCCCGTTTTGGTGGGCTTTGGTGCCATACCCCATGTTGGTTTCCCAGCCATAACCGGGGTGGCTGGCGGCCAGCGTGGCCATCAGCCGGTCGCGGGTGACCTTGGCAATGATCGAGGCGGCGGCAATGCTTTGCGCGCGGCTATCGCCCTTGATAAGGGCGCGGGCCGGGCAGGGCAGGCGGGGCGGGATTTTGTTGCCATCTATCAGCGCAAAGGCGGGCGTCACGGCCAGTGCCGCCACCGCGCGGCGCATCGCCAGAAAGGCCGCCTGCAAAATGTTGATCTGGTCAATCTCGGTCACGCTCGCCTGCCCGATACCAACCACGGCCACCGCTGAAATTTCATTAAACAACGCGTCACGCCGCGCCGCGCTCAGCTTTTTTGAATCGTTCAAACCGGGCGGAATGCGTGCGGGGTCAAGGATAACGGCCGCCGCCAATACCGGCCCTGCCCACGGGCCACGGCCAACCTCGTCAACCCCGCAAACCGGCTGCGGGGAAATTTGCTCAAACTCGAAATTCGGGGCGTTTTTCACTGTTATGTTTCCGCGTAATTTGCCAATGTTTCAGCCCTACGAAATTATCGAAAGAGATGCCATGACTGTTATTGTATCCGGTGCCGGAATTGGCGGGCTAAGCATGGCGCTGACCTGCCACCAGCTCGGCATTCCGGTCAAGGTTTATGAGCAGGTGGCCGATATTACCCCGCTTGGCGTAGGCATAAACCTGCAACCCCACGCGGTGCGCGAGATCTTCGAGCTGGGCTTGGCGGCTGAAATAGACGCCATCGGGCTGCGCACCAAAGAGGTGGCGTATTTTGCCAAAACCGGCCTGCCGATCCATGCCGAGTCCCGGGGCACATGGGCGGGCTATAAATGGCCGCAATATTCCATCCACCGCGGGGCGTTGCAAATGATGCTGCTGAAGGCAGTGCAAGACCGGCTGGGCAGCGGCGCGGTTGAAACCGGTGCCGCCATTAGCAATGTTGTGCAAACCGCTGATGGTGTGCGGTTCAGCGTGAATCGTGGCGGCAGGGTCACAACCGAAACCGGCACGGTGATGATCGGGGCAGACGGGCTGCACTCCAACATCAGGGCGCAGTTTTATCCGGCCGAGGGCGCGCCGGTTTGGGGTGGCGCGGTGCTTTGGCGCGGCACCACCCGCGCGGTGCCGTTTTTAAGCGGGGCGACCATGGCGATGGCCGGTCATGCCACGCAAAAATTTGTTACCTATCCAATTGATCGCCCCGATAAAAACGGCAGCGCCACCATCAACTGGATCGCCGAACTGGTGTTTGATCCCAGCAAAGCGTGGAACCGCGAAGACTATAACCGCCAAGGGGTGTTGGCGGATTTTCTGCCAAGCTTTGAAGGCTGGCGGTTTGACTGGCTCGATATTCCGGCGATGATAAAAACCGCTGACAAGATTTACGAGTTTCCGATGGTTGACCGCGACCCGCTGCCGCGCTGGAGCTTTGGTAACACCACCCTGCTCGGGGACGCGGCGCATGCGATGTATCCGATCGGTTCTAACGGCGCGACGCAGGCGATACTTGACGCGCGCATGCTGGGGCGGTGTTTTTATGAGCACGGGGTCAATGCGGCGGCGCTAACGGCCTATGACGCTGACCGGCGGCCAAAATGCAACGCGGTGGTGCTGGCAAACCGGGGCAGCGGCCCTGATCAGGTGATGCAGGTGGTAGAGGCCCGCACCGGTGGCCGGTTTGACAATATTGATGATGTTCTTTCTTTGACCGAGCGGTTAGAAATGGCAAAAGCGTATAAACGAATCGCGGGGTTTGATGTAAAAACCCTGAACGATGCGCCGCCAATAATCACCGAGGGGATGCGGGGGTAAGATGATAAACAAGCTGCAAAAGCCGATGGCGGCGCTGGCGTGGTTTTCAGCCCTGATTGGCGGGCTGGCGCTGGTGGCGGTGATGGTAATGACCACCGT
>CAYWXQ010000075.1:0-8402 GCA_964462475.1 uncultured Rhodobacterales bacterium
GTTTCAAAGGTTTTCAAATTGCGGTTATTCACCCCCATCAGGGGGGATTTAAGGCGCAAGCCGCGCGCCAGCTCGGCGGCGTTATGGCTCTCTATCAGCACATCCATGCCCCAGCCTATGGCAGCGTCCTCCAGCTCGGCCGCTTGGGCGTCTGAAATGCTGGCCATGATCAGCAAAATACAATCGGCCCCCCACGCGCGGGCCTGCGCCACTTGGTAAGGGTCATACATAAAATCTTTGCGCAAGGCGGGCAGGGTGGTGGCGCTGCGGGCCGCCACCAGATATTCCGGCGCGCCCTGAAATGAGGGCGTATCGGTGAGCACCGAAAGGCAGGTGGCACCGCCCGCCTCGTAAGCCATGGCTATTTCGGCGGGGTTAAAGTTTGCCCGTATCAACCCTTTGGAAGGGCTGGCTTTTTTAATTTCGGCAATCAGCGCATAGCCCTGCTGGCTGGCGGTTTGCAGCGCCTTGGCAAAACCGCGCACGGGGCTGGCATTGCGGGCTTGGGTCTCGACCTCGGCCAACGGGGTTTGGGCCTTTTGCGTGGTTATTTCTTCAAGCTTATAGGCTTTGATTTTGTCCAGAATGTCCATGTCGCGGTTTTAGCGTGGTTTTGGCCCCAAGCGCAATTGCCATTTGCGTGGCGGCTTAGGCCGATGTCACCTCGGCCAGCTTTGTGACCGCCGCCATGGCTTTGCCTGACTCTATGCTTTCGGCTGCAATCGCCACGCCCGCTGTCAGGCTATCGGCTTTGTCGGCAATTACCAGCGCGGCGGCGGCGTTCAGCAGCACCGCATCGCGATAACCGCCTTTTTCACCGCTTAGCACCGCGCGCAGGGCCTTGCCGTTATATTCAGGGGTGCCGCCCGTAATATCGGCAAAGGGGTAAACCGGCAGGCCCGCATCCTCGGGGTGAATCTCGCCCTGCAAAATAACCCCGTTTTCCAGCTTGGCCACGGCGGTTGGCCCGCAAATGGTGATTTCGTCGGTGCCGTCAGAGCCATGCACCAGCCACGCGCGCTCGGAGCCGAGGTCTTGTAATGTTTCGGCCATATGCACCAGAAGATGCGGCGTAAACACCCCGGTTAGCTGGCGTTTAACCCCGGCGGGGTTGGTCAGCGGGCCAAGGATGTTAAAGATCGTGCGTGTGCCCAGCTCTAGCCGTGCGGGCATAACGTGCTTCATGGCGGGGTGGTGCATGGGGGCCATCATAAAGCCGATATTGGCTTCGGCAAGGGCGCGTTCAACCACCGCTGGCGGCACCATTACGTTGATGCCCATCTGCCCCAAAGCGTCGGCGGCGCCCGACAGGGATGATATGTTTTTATTGCCGTGCTTGGCCACCGGCACCCCTGCACCCGCCACCACGAACGCAGTCGCGGTCGAGATATTAAGCGTGGCCTTGCCGGTGCCACCAGTGCCAACAATGTCAATCGCCCCCGCAGGCGCGCTAACGGGTTTGCAGCGCGCCCGCATCGCCCGCGCGGCGGCGGTAATTTCAACCGGCCCTTCGGAGCGCGTGCGCAGCACCATTAAAAAACCGGCGATTTGCGAGGGGGTGGCCGCGCCGTCCATGATAATATCAAACGCGGTCTGGGCGTCGGTGCGGGTTAGCGGGCCGTCAATCGCTTTGGCGATGATCGGCTTCATCTGGTCGCTCATGCGGGTTCCTTGGCGAGGGTGAGGAAGTTTTGCAACATGGTGTGGCCATGCTCGGTGGCGATGGATTCGGGGTGAAACTGCACGCCGTGGATCGGCAATTCGCGGTGCTGTAGCCCCATTATGGTGCCGTCTGCGACCTCGGCGGTGATTTCAAGACAAGCGGGCAGGGTGTTGCGCTCGACCGTTAGCGAATGATAGCGCGTGGCCTTGAACGGGCTGGGCAGGGTGGCAAACAGCCCCTTGCCCTGATGGATAATTTCACCAACCTTGCCATGCACAATTTCATCCGACGCCACCACCGTGCCGCCAAACGCCTGCCCGATGCTTTGGTGGCCAAGGCACACCCCCATCAGGGGCGTGCGCGCTTTGGCGGCCGCGTTGATAAGGCCAAGGCAAATACCGGCCTGATCAGGGTCGCACGGGCCGGGCGATAGCAAAATCGCCGACGGGTTCAGCGCCATGGCCGCGTTCACGCTAAGCTCGTCATTGCGTTTAACCACGACATTTTCGCCGAGTTCGCCAAGATAATGCACCAGATTATAGGTGAAACTGTCGTAATTGTCGATCAAGAGCAGCATCGGGGTTCTTTCGCGAATTATTTACTTTTAGGGGGCTTTCCGAGGCCACCGGTTTGTTGATACAGTGTTAACAGGATCATGGGGGAAGTGAAACTCCCGTTTCAAAAGGAATGTTCATGTCGACGTCAAGCAACAATGGCGGCGGTTTTTCCATAGGTGTTATTTATGGGCTGATCGTCAGCATCGCGTTGTATCTAGTGCTTTCGTTTTTGTTTCCGATCAATTCAGGCAGTGCCTCGGCACCGCAAACGGTGGCGCAGGGCGGTCCTGTGACTGAAACCTTGGCCGATGCGCAAGCGGTATCGCAAACCGCGCCCGAGATCGCCAGTGCGGTCACCGCGCCGATAGCCCCGGCAGGTTCGGCCACGCCGATAGCCCCCGATGTGCCGGTTGCCGCCATGACGGCACCCGTTGCGGGTGAAACCACCGGGGTTACCGTTGGCGGGGCGGGTGATACAAGCCCGGCCACACTGGTAAACCCGATCGTTGCCGGCAGCAGCACCGAATCCGGTGCGCCGGCGATAGAGACCGAAAGCGCGGCCGTGCCCGATATTGGTAATGAAACCGCCACCACCACTGCGCCAAGCGAAGGCGCTGCGTTGCCGGCGACCACGACAGTAGCCGAAAAAGCATCGGCACCGGCAGCCGCGCCGGGCGAGCTGGATCAATCAGCCTCTGGTCCGGCGGTCGAGGTGTTCGCGGTGGCGTTCACCGGTGATACCTCCAAGCCGATGTTGGCGATTATTCTGGAAGATACGCTCGAGACCTCGTTGCAGCCGCTGGTTGATACCGGCCAGCCGCTGAATTTTGCCCTGCCCGCGGGGGTTGATTCGTCTGAATCGGCGCAAAGTATCCGTGAAAGCGGGTTTGAGGTTGTGGCGATGCTGCCCCCGGGCATGAGCCGAACCGATGGTTTGGCTGACAATATAGCCCGTTATATGCAAAATGTTCCGGTGGCGGTGGCGGTGCTGGATGCCGACACCAATGGCGTGATGCTGAACCGCGACGCCATGGAAGCGGTGCTAAAGGCCACGCGGCCAGCGGGGCTGGGGGTGATAACCTTTGCCGGTACCGGTGATCTGGTGGCGCGCGATCAGGCGATCAGGGCGGGGGTGCCCTATGGCAATGTGGTGCAGATTATCGATAAAACTCTCGATGTCGACCTGATCTTGCAAGCGCTCGATCGCGCGGCGTTTGATGCGCTCACCAAGGGCAGCTCTATTGTGTTTGCCCGCACCAAGCCCGAAACCATAGACGCGATTGTGCGCTGGATGGGCGGGGCCTTTGCCCAGCGGTTGCAGGTGGTGCCGGTAAGCGTGGCGATCCAGCGTCTGGCCAACTAACCAAACGGAATCGCGCCAAAGGCGCGATGTGCCATAACCGGGCTATGCCCGGCGCGGGCGCCTGTGGTTGCCGCTGCGCTTCAAGCCGTGGCCGCGTGTGATTTTTTGGCGAGATCGCCGGTAACCCACTCCATCACCGTGCGGTAGACCAGATAAAGGATAAGCGGTGTGGCAATGGCCATAGACGCATAAACCCCGATCACCGCGCCGGTGCCGTGGCCATTGGCCACCCCGACGATCTGCACATGAAAATATGTGGCCGCAGGAAAGGTAAACGAGGCCCATGCCGGGGTGTAGCCGCCGCGCATCATCCACGGCAGCATGAGCAGCAATATAATGGCCACCACATTGCTGGCCCAGTAAAAGTATATATAGATCGCGTGGTAATCCAGCACGTCGAACCCGAGCGCAAACAGGCTGATGGGGGCCAGAAATATGGCCAGCGACGCCCGTAGCGGTTTGGGAACGGGGTCACGCCTGAGGGTGGCGAATATGCCGATGGTGACGATCACATAGGCCACCAGCGCCGCCATGATCAGCCAATAGCTTTCCTGATAATACCCCAGCGGCACCCCGGCAATCGGGCCAACGACCGGCCCCACAAAGGTCAGGTATTGAAAGGTGGTAAAGTGGCGGGCTTTTGGCGGGTCTTTCCAGATCGCGTGCAGCACAATCCCGCTGGCGGCGATTTGCAGGATTACCCCTGTCCACCAGACCTCGGGCACCGAAATGCCCAGCGGCAGCAGGGCGGCGGCCAGCAGCATCATCGACATCGCCAAGGCGGCAATGCCGGCGCGGGCGGGCGGGGTGTGCATGTCTTCAAACAAAACCGCCGGTCGGGCGGCGAATTTGATTACATAAAACCCCGCAAACCAGATGAAATAGCCGGTGGCGGCGGCGAGCATCAGCGCCCCCACATCCTCGGATAACCACGGAAATATACCGGCGGCATCGCGCCAGCCCAGCGCCAGCGACAAAAACCCGAGGCAAACCGGAAAGACGGCGGGCGGTGTTTGCCGCCATAGCGGCGTATCTAACAGCATTTTTCACTCTCCCAAGCGCATTTTTTATATTTTGGGATGAGTGTAGGCAATAAAGGACGACAGGATCAAGCCTTGTGCGCAATTAACTGTTGCTGTTGTGCTCGCCAAACAAGCCCGCTTCCAATGCCGCCTGTTTCAGGGCTTTGGATTTGTTGACGGTTTCCTCGAACTCGGCCTCGGGGTCGCTATCATAGACAATGCCGCCACCGGCCTGCACATACAGCTTTTGGCCTTTAACCACCGCCGTGCGCAGGGCGATGCAGATATCCATATCGCCATTGCAGGCAAAATAGCCAAAACCGCCGCCGTAAACGCCGCGTTTTTCGCTTTCAAGCTCGTCGATAATTTCCATCGCCCGCACCTTTGGCGCGCCCGAGACCGTGCCCGCCGGCAGGCCCGCCAGCAGGGCGCTTAGCGCGTCGTGCTCGTCTGACAGCTCGCCGACCACGTTGGAGACAATGTGCATAACATGGCTGTAGCGTTCGATAATAAACTGCTCGTTGGGGTTAACCGTGCCTATTTTGGCAACGCGGCCAACATCGTTGCGGCCAAGGTCAAGCAGCATCAGGTGTTCGGCGCATTCCTTGGGGTCGGCCAGCAGGTCTTTTTCCAGCGCCAGATCCTCGGCCTCGGTCGCGCCGCGTTTGCGGGTGCCGGCAATGGGCCGGATGGTAACGCGGTTTTCCTTGACCTGCACCAGAATTTCGGGGCTGGCACCAACGATCTGGTAATCGCCGAAATTGAAGTAAAACATATAGGGCGACGGGTTGGTGCGGCGCAGCGCGCGGTAAAGCGTGAACGGCGGCAGGGTGAAATCCTGCGTCCAGCGCTGACTGGGCACAACCTGAAATATATCTCCGGCGCGAATGTATTCTTTGGCTTTTTCGACCATGGTAAAATAATCGGCCTTGGTCATGTTTGAAACCGGCGCGGCGGCGGTGGTGCTGGCGACCTCGGTAATGCCGGCAACGGCGGGGCGGTCAAGCTCGCGCAGGGCGTCGGCCACGCGCTCGGCGGCCTGCGCATAGGCGGCGCGCGCTGTCAGGCCCGAATTGGCCCATGCGGGTGAAATTACCGTAACCTCGCCCTTTACGCCGTCAACCACCACCACCACCGAGGGGCGCTGCATAACCGCGTCTGGCAGCCCCAGCGGGTCGGGGTTGATGTTTGGCAGGTGTTCAACCAGCCGGATCATATCATAGCCCAAAAAGCCGAACAGCCCCGCCGACATGGGCGGCAACCCTTCCGGCAGCTCGATTTTGCTTTCGGCGAGCAGGGTGCGCAGGCTGGTTAACGGGTCGGTTTTCTCGGGCAAAAAGGCTGTGTCGTCAAAACGGGCATCGCGGTTCAGGCTGGCCTGTTTGCCGTGGCATTGCCAGATCAGGTCGGGCTTCATGCCGATGATCGAATAGCGGCCACGGACCTCGCCACCGGTGACGGATTCAAGAATGAAACTGTCTTTGCGCCCTTGGGTGAGCTTGAGCATCAGCGAAACCGGGGTATCAAGATCAGCAACGATGCGCGACCAGACCACCTGATTTTTGCCCGCGTTAAAGGCGGTTTCAAAATCGGGGAAACCGGGGTTCAGGCCCATGGGTTAGTGCCCCAGTTCGGGGTGGCCATCGCTGACACCGCCCCCACCGGCCAGGATCTGGTCGATCAGCCCCTGATTTACGGTTACATCGGTCAGGCCGACAATGCCATTGGCATACATCGCATAAAGATCATCGCCGATATCGGTTTTCATCTGCGATTCGGCCTGTGCCAAAAAGCTTTTGCCATCGGCTGATTCCGGGTCAAACGGGGTGATGCTGTTAACCTGCACAATGATCGCGCCCTCGGCCACCGGATAGGAAATGGCCGCGCCCTGATCCTGGTTGAACACGTCTTGCCCGATCAAGGGCGGCAGGTCGGTGGGGGGTGAGGTGCGCGAGGCGTTGGGGTCGTTTATCGCCTTTAGCCCCAGTGCTGAAACCGTGGCGGTCAGGTCGGCCCCGGCGTCGATCTGGGCTTTCAGCTCTTCGGTATAGGCTTGCACGCGGGCGATGGTGGCGGCGGCGGTGGCACCGGCAATGGCCTGATCGCGGGCCTCAGACAGGGGTAGCAGGCGCGCAGGGATGATCTTGTCAACCCGCAGGGCAAAAATGCCGCCATTGGCCAGTTCTACCAGATCGCGCTCTTGGCCCACTTCGGCGGCCAGTGCCTCGGTGGCGAAGGCCGCGTCGGCGGTGATAGGGTCGGTCGCTTGAACGCTGTAATCAATGCTGCCAAGCTGCATGTCGGTTTCCTTGGCCAGATCCTCGATGCTGGCACCACCGGCGATCAGGTCGTCGATATTGCCGATATCGGTTTGCATCCGGGTTTTGGCTTGCTCTGATGACAGCGAGGCGCGAATGGCGTCGCGCGCATCGTCGAGCGGCACGTTTTGGGCGGCCATGGTGGCGTTTACCCGATACAGCGCCGGGCCATCGGCGCTTTCAAGGGGCCCAAAAAGCCCGGGCTCGTCGGTGCCGAAAATCTCGGCGGCGGCGGGTTCTGACAACTGGGTGGCGCGCACCGCCCCGAGCTGCACCTGATGCAGCGGTTGGTTGAACTCGTCGGCGATATCCTGAAAGGTGGCGGTGCCGGCGTCAAGCCGCTGGCGCGAGGTCGTGGCATCTTCGATATTGGTAAAAACCAGCCGGTCGACGATCCGCTGGGCGGGGGAATTGAACTGCGCCGACTGCGCATCGTAATAGGCCTGAATGTCGGATTCAGGGATGTCGATGCTGTTGGCGACAATTTCGGGCGTCAGCTGCGCATAGGTGATTTTGCGGATCTCCGGCGTGGTAAACGCATCCGGGTTGGCGTCGTAATAGGCAATAATCGCGGGCTCGTCGGGGGGGGGCGTGGGGGTGGTCAGCACGCTTTCGTCAATCGTGGCATAGCTGAGGTTGCGGGTCTCGCCGATAAAATCCATCAGGATGCGGGCGGCGGTGCCCTGCGGGCCGATGCCGCCGGATATGGCGGTGTTGACCAGTTTAAGGGTTTCATCGCTGCGCAGCAGGTCCTCGAATTCGGGGCGGGTCATGTTTTGCTGGCGCAGCACCAGGTCATAGGTCGCTTCCGAGAAAATGCCCTCGGACACCTGAAAGGCGGGGTTGGCGAGCAGGGCATCGCGCACGCTGGCATTGCCGACAGAAAGGCTGAGGCGGTCGCTTTCATTGGCCAGTGCGGCAAGGGTGATCTGGCGGCGCAGGCTGGTTTGGTCAATCCCGAGCAGGCGGGCCTGATCAAGGGTGATATTCTGGTTAAGCTGCTGCGAGGCCCGCCGCAGGTCTTGTTGCAAACCAATGATAAAGCGGTCGGCCGTGACCTCTTGGTCGCCAACGGTGGCGATCTTTGTGGCACCGGTGGTTTGAAAGGCGCCGGTCAGCCCGAAGCCGCCAAGCCCCAGCACCAGCAGGCCCATGATGATCCAAACCAGAATACCGGTCTTCTTTTTGCGCGTTTCGCTGGCCATGTTCTGCAAACCCCTGTGAATCTTTCAGGGTGAGTTGTATTGCGTGGCGAATGTGGTGACAAGAGCAAAGGCAGCGCGATTTTGTGAACGGGCTTCGCTGGCGCGGGGCATCGAGCCCCTTGCCAGCGACACTTCCCCAGGGGGAAGCGGGGGACAGCGCTTGACCTTTGTGCACAACCGCGCGATAGCAGCGCCATGGCACCTGCACCGATACTGACCCTTTCCGAAATCATGCTCACCTTTGGCGGCAACCCGTTGTTTGACGGGGTTGACC
>CAYWXQ010000075.1:8502-11167 GCA_964462475.1 uncultured Rhodobacterales bacterium
CTTTCCGAAATCATGCTCACCTTTGGCGGCAACCCGTTGTTTGACGGGGTTGACCTGACCGTCCACGCGGGTGAGCGTATCTGTCTTGTGGGCCGTAATGGCTCGGGCAAATCGACCCTGCTAAAAGTGATGGCAGGGCTGATGGAGCCTGACGCCGGTGGCCGTTTTGTGCAGCCCGGCATGGCCGTGGCCTATATGGCGCAAGACCCGGGGTTTGATGGCTTTGACACCCTGTTTGATTACGCGGTCGCCGGGCTGGACCCTGCCGATTATTACCGCGTTGAAATCGCGATGGAGGGCATAAAGCTTTCGCCCGATATTCGCTGCGTTGATGCCTCGGGCGGCGAGCGCAGGCGCGCGGCGATTGCGCAGATACTGGCATCCGAGGCTGACCTTTTGTTGCTGGACGAGCCAACCAACCATCTTGATATCGAGGCCATTGCCTGGCTTGAAGGGCATTTGGCGCAGACCCGCAAGGCGTTTGTGCTTATCAGCCATGACCGGGCGTTTTTGCGCGCGCTCACCCGCACCACGTTGTGGGTTGATCGCGGCATTGTGCGCCGCCTTAACAGCGGTTTTGCCAGCTTTGAAGAATGGCGCGACAAGGTGTTTGAAGACGAAGACATGCAGCGCCACAAGCTTAAACGCCTGATCAAGGCCGAGGCCCGCTGGGCGGTCGAGGGTATTTCGGGGCGGCGCAAGCGCAACATGGGGCGGGTGCGGCGCTTGCAGGATATGCGGGCGCAAAAAACCGCCGAGATCAAGCAAACCGGCACCGCGGCGATGGCGTTCGAGGGCGGGCCCAAATCTGGCCGTCTGGTGGTGGAAGCGCGCGAAATATCAAAGGCGTATGACCGGCCGATTGTGCAGGATTTCAGCCTGCGGGTGATGCGCGGCGACCGCGTGGCGCTGGTTGGCCCCAATGGCACCGGCAAAACCACCCTGCTAAAAATGCTGACCGGAGAGCTGGCCCCCGATAGCGGCATTATCAAGCTTGGCACCAACCTGTCACTGGCGGTGTTTGACCAAAACCGAGAGGCCCTGAACCCCGACCAATCCCTGTGGGAGGCGTTGACCGAAGACCCCGCATTGGGGGTTTCGGGCAAAAACGATCAGGTTATGGTGCGGGGTGTGCCGCGCCACGTCGTCGGGTATTTAAAAGACTTCCTGTTTTCCGAGGCCCAGGCCCGTGCCCCGATCCGCAGCCTGTCGGGCGGTGAAAAGGCGCGGTTGTTGCTGGCGCGAATCATGGCGCAGGAAAGCAACCTGTTGGTGCTCGACGAACCGACTAATGATCTTGATGTCGAAACGCTGGATCTGCTGCAAGAGCTGATCGACGATTACGACGGCACCGTGCTGCTGGTAAGCCACGACCGTGATTTTCTGGATCGCGTTGCCGATACCACCATCGCGATGGAGGGCAACGGGCAGGCGATTGTTTATGCCGGCGGCTGGTCAGATTACCAAAGTCAGCGCATGGCGGTGGCCGAAAGCGTGGTGGTAAAAGTTGCTAAAAAAACCGGAAACCCGCCCACCGGAAACCCGCCCAAGGCCGCCGCCGCAAAATCCGGTCTTAGCTTCAAGCAAGCGCACCGGCTAAAAGAACTGCCGGCGGTGATCGAAAGGTTAGAAGCCGAAATCGCGCGGCTAGAGACGCTGCTGGCCAACCCCGCCCTGTTTACCGCTGACCCGCCGAAGTTCCAAAAGGCCAGCGACGCGCTGGTGGCGCGGCACCACGCCCTGGCAAACGCCGAGGAAGAATGGCTGGCGCTGGAAGAGCGGCAATAGCGCGCTTACCCCGCCAGCCGCGACCATGTAAAGATCGCCAACAACACCCCGAACCCCACAAGGCGCGGAAAGTTGGCCCAAAGCACCCACCCCTTGGCAACACGTTGATAATGCGGTATAAAAAACCCAAACAGGATTAGCGTGTAAAACACATCACCCGCAGCCGCATTGCCCGCCAGCAACACCGCCACCACCCCAAGGGTGATAAACGGCCAGCTGTAAACCAGCCGTGTGCTGCGCCTTTTTTCGGTGTTAAAGTGGTGCTGATAGCGGTGGTCATTGCTTTCAAAAGCAAAGCTCATCGACAGGCCGTAAATTGCCGCCCCCAGCACAACCCCGCCCAGCCGCGCGGCCGAGGCCGCCGTGCCCTGCCATGTGGCCAGTGCCACCAGAACGCCGAAAAACAGCGCCAGATAATAGGCATAAAGCCAGCGGTCAGGGTTGCTTAAACGGCGCTCGCCGCGTGTGATCAATGCCCCTGCCAGCACATCGCGGCTAACCAGATAAAGTGCTGCGGCAAAGCCCGCGCGCAGCAAAAGCCCCGGCCCCTGCCAGTAAAGCCCGGCGGCGACGATCAGCAGCGCAAAACCGCAGGCCTCGATCAACCGAATAAAGTTTTGGTGAATTTTGATCATCCGATGTCCTCGCCCAGAAAGCTGGTAGGCGGTTTTTTAAGGCGAGTCTAGCAAATAATCGACCAATTTCAAGCAGATAAATCGTGCACAGAGTGGTGTGATCCGCGCGGCAACGCCCCCGGCATTCCGGCGCATAAACATGCATATAGAGACCCTGTTGGAAATTTTTCTCAATGGGTCCAAGGGCATCGCCACACAGTATGACAAGACTGAAGAAAGTTCCACTGGGTGATCTAAATTTT
>CAYWXQ010000076.1:0-8560 GCA_964462475.1 uncultured Rhodobacterales bacterium
CTATAGCCTTTAACCTGAACATGCGAATCCTTCAAAATACTTTTTTTGAACTTAACCGTCTGCCAACATTTTTGCACTTCAAGCCTTCGCGAGCGATATCGTGAGCAACATTCCGCGACAGGGTCTGCTTTGGCAAGGTGGTGCTTAAACGAAAAAAAGGGCCACGCAAAGCGCGGCCCTTTTCCTCAAAACAGGCTGGTCCTAGCGCGGTGGCAGGGGCATCCAGTCAGGCACCGACACGGCAGCATGGGCGAATTGCGGCAGTTTTGCCGAAAGGTCTGCCATGTTTTTGATGTCGTTGTCGTTCAGCATCTGCTGGGTGATCAGGGTTGGCGGAATGATCACGCTAGCGCCCACTTCCTCGCCAGCCAGCAGCATCGCCAAGGTGCGCACCGAAACCTCGCCAACCACGGCAGGGTTGGTGGCGGCAGTGGCGGCCCAGGCCGAGCCCGGCTCGCGCATGGCAGCGATATCGGCGGTCGAAACATCTGCCGAATAGATCTTGATCTGGTCGGTCAGGCCGGCTTCGTCAACCGCGATTTTCACACCTTTGGCGAACTCGTCATAAGGGGCGAACATCACGGTGATGTCGGGGTTGGCCTGCAAAACCGAGCGCGCCTGATTGGCGACAGAGTTGGCGATCGGGTTGTCAAGCGTGCCAAACATCGCCACCTGATCAATGCCGGGATTGGCGGCTTTAACCGCAACCCATGTTTCATCACGCCGGTCCAGCGGCGCGATGCCGGCAACATAAACATAACCGGCCTTAAAAGTATCGCCATTGTCGATCAGCGCCTGTTCCAGCGCCAAACGGGCGAGGTCGCGGTCTGATTGCTCTATCTGCGGGATGGCGGGGTTTTCGACGTTTACATCAAACGCCACAACTTTAATGCCGGCATCAATCGCGCGCTGCGCGGCTTCCTGCATGCTTTCGGTCAGACCGTGCTGGATGATGATCCCGTCAACCCCGAGCGCGATGGCCTGATCAACCATATCGGCCTGAAGGGCAGCGTCTTGGCGGCTGTCAAACACCCGCAGATCAACGCCGATGGCGGCGGCCTGTGCCTCTACACCCGACAGGTAGGCCTGAAAAAAGTCGCCGGTGGACAAGTAGCGCACCAGCGCGATTTTAACGTCGCCCGGGTTGTCAAACGGCGCGGGCATTTCTTGGGCAAAAGCCGTGGTTACCCCGGCAGAAAGCGCCAGCGCGCTCCCGGCGAGTTTCAGCATCAAGCGTCTTGTAAGTGTCATTTTTAGTCTCCCAGTTGGTTAAGCAAGTGGCCTCTAACGGGCCCCTTTGCGCTTTGAGAGCGCAAAGGTAAACACAAGGGCAACGACCAGAACCGCGCCCTTGACGAAATCTTGAGTGTAGTATGGCGCGTTCATCATCGTTAAGCCTTGCAGCAGAATACCGATGAAAAGCGCGCCGATAATAGTGCCAAAAGCATTGGGCTTGGCCGCGCCCAAAACCGCAAAACCGATAAGCGCGGCGGCCACTGAATCAAGCAACAGATTGTTGCCCGATGCAATATCGCCGCGCCCCAGCCGTGCCGCCAGTAAAATGCCGCCAACCGACGCCAGCACCCCCGATATCATATAGGCCAGCACCTTGTAGCGGTTGACATTGGTGCCCGCCAATTCGGCGGCGCGCTCGTTCGAGCCGATGGCATACATCAAGCGCCCATGGCGCGTCAGCTCCATAAAGGCCCAGACGATAAAGCCGATCACCAGCAGCAGCACCACCGAAACCGGGATCAGGTTTTCAATGAAAAAGTCGAACTTGTGGCGACCAAGGTATAGAAAAGCGGGCGAAAACACCCCTTCGGTCACCCGCCCGTCGGGCATGATCATGCCGGTCGAAATCGAGCGCCCCTCGGTCGGGATGCGCTGCAAGCCGACCAGCAAAAACATCATCCCCAGTGTTGCCAACAGGTCGGGCACCCGCATTTTCACAATCAAAAGCCCGTTGACCAGCCCAACAAGCGCCCCCATGATCAGGCTAAAAACCACCGCCCACAGCGCGCTCATCTCCCATACGACCATCACATAGGATGACAGCATCAACGCCGATGTCGCGGTAGACCCGATCGACAGATCAAACCCGTCAACCACCAAAGTGGCGGTAACCCCGAGCGCCAGAATACCGGTAATCGCCACCGACTGAAAAATAAACACCGCCGAGCGCGGGGTGGCAAAATAATCGGTCGCGAGGCTGAAAAACAGCACCATTGCGACCATCAAAGCCAGAAACCCGTATCTGATCGACAGCTCTTTCATGGTCAGCTTCGCGCGTCTCGGTGTTTCAGCCTGCATTTATCTGCCCACTTGGTTCGGCGGTTCCGGCAACCTGCGCCAGCACCAGATTTAGATCAATGTTTTCGTTGCGATGATCACCCCGGATGGTGTGATCGTTCATCACAATAATCCGGTCGGCTATTTCAACTGCCTCGTCCATTTCGGCCACCATCACCACCGTCGCCCGCCCCTTGGCGGTGGCCCGAATTTTCGCGCCAATGTCGCGCCGCGCTTTAATATCAACGCCCTGAAAAGGCTCATCAAGCACCAACAGGTTGGCGGTCTCGGCCATCCAGCGGGCCACCATTACCTTTTGCTGGTTGCCCCCCGACAGCGCGCCGATATCGTCTGACACATGCTGGCAGACAATCCCGAGCTCGCCCACCATGCGTTGCGCCACCCTGCGCTCGGCGCGCTTGCCAAGATAGCCGAATTTAGTGTGCCGCGCGGTAAAGGGCAGGGTGATATTTTTGGTGATATCAAACCCCTGAATCACCGCATTGCTGGCGCGGTCTTTGGGGGCCTGAAAGACCCCGGCCGCAATCGCCGCCGCCTGATGGCGCGGCGCATAAGGCGCGCCGTTTAGCGCCATCTTTCCCGACACTGGCTTTGCCAGCCCGAAAAGCACCTCGGCCAAGGCCGATTTGCCACTGCCGACCAAGCCGGTAAAGGCCACGACCTCGCCATCATGCAGGTCCAGCGAAAACGGCGTGGCACCGGCTTGCAGCACCATGTTTTCAAGCCGCATCACCACCGCGCCCGGCGGCGGAATATCAAGGTTGATCTCGGCCATGCTATGGCCGAGCATCGCCTTTACCGCGCCCTCGTAATCCAGCGGGGTGTCCTCAAAAATGCCCGAGATCTTGCCGTCGCGCATGCTGACAATACGGTCGGCAATGCGCCTGATGTCAGAGCTGCGGTGCGAGATATAAAGAATGGCAACGCCCTGGTCGCGCAACCGGTCAAGCAGCTCAAACAACCGCGCCGCCTCTTTGGCCGAAAGCGACGAGGTCGGCTCGTCGAGAATTAGCAATTTTGGCCGGTGGGCCATGGCGCGGGCGATCGCCACCAACTGCCGGTCGGCAAGGCCAAGGCCGCTGACCATGTGGCGCACATCGACCTCTAGCCCGATTGCGACGGCAAGTTTGCGCGCCCCGGCCCTGATGGCGCGTCTATTGACAAAAAAACCGCCGCCATTGGCAAGCTGGTCGAGCATCAGGTTGCTGGCGACATCAAGATCGGGGACCACGCCGTCATTGATGCTTTGGTGCACCGTGACCACGCCGGCATTGATCGCCTCGGCGGGGGTGGCGGGTTTGAACGCCCCGCCAAACAGCCGCACCACACCGCCATTGGCCGCGTGCACGCCGCATAATACCTTTACAAGGGTTGATTTGCCGGCGCCGTTAGCCCCCATCAGCGCCGTTACCTGCCCGGCGTAAAGCTCCAGATCAATGCCGCGCAGCACCTTGTTGGCACCAAACGCCTTGGTCAGATCCTTGATTTCGACAGCCGTATCCAACACGCGGTTTCTCCCTTGTATTCGAGACTAACGATGCTTTCTGCCATTTGTCAACAACTATTGACATTTGCCGGTTTTTGGCGATGAATGGGGAAAACGGAGGATGAAATGGTGGATAAAAGCGACGCTTACGCACCCCTGACGGTTGAAACCATAGGCCCGCGCCTTGGCCGAATCGCCGCGCTTACGGCGCGGCTTGGCAGCGATACCGGCGCGTGGAAATGTGCCGAGGTCGGGGATGGTAACCTCAATCTGGTATTCATCGTTTCCAGCCCGCTCGGGCAGGTGATTATCAAGCAAGCACTGCCCTATGTGCGGCTGGTTGGCGATAGCTGGCCCCTGCCGCTAAAGCGCGCTTTCTTTGAATACCACGCTCTTGTGCGGCAGGCGGCGCGCGCCCCCGGTCTGGTGCCCGAGGTTTACCATTTTGACAAGAAACAGGCGATTATCGCCATGGAGTTCTTTACCCCGCATGTAATTTTACGCCACAAACTGATGGCGCGCCAAAGGGTTGAGGGCCTTGCCGATACCCTTGGCCGGTTCCTTGCGCGCACGCTGTTCAGGGGCTCTGACCTGTCTATGGATACCGCCAAACGCAAGCGCGACGTGGCGCTGTTTGTTGATTCGGTCGAGATCAACGACATCACCGAAACCCTGATTTTCAGCGACCCTTATTTTGACGCCGAGCGCAACCACCACACCCCGGGGCTGGAAAGCATCGTCGCCCGCCTGCGCGCCGATATCGACCTAAAGGTCGAGGCCCACCACCTGAAAGCCAAATTCGCCAATAACGCCGAAACCATGCTGCACGGCGATTTTCATACGGGTAGCGTGATGGTGACCGAAAACGACACCAAAATCATCGACCCGGAATTCGTGCTTTACGGCCCGATGGGGTTTGATATCGGCATGCTTTTGGGCAATTTATGGATGGCCTATTTCGCCCAGCCCGGCCACGGTGATGACCGCGATTATCAGGCATGGATACTACAAACCATCGCCGGTGTCTGGGCCGCCTTTTCCGCCGAATTCAGCCATTTGTGGCGCAATGAGCGCACCGGCATCCTATACGAATCCGCAATATTCGAAGACCAACCGCTGGCAGCCGAGCAGGCGCTGACCCACAAGCTGGCCATGATCAGGGAAGACACGCTCGGCTTTGCCGGGGTTGAAATGATCCGCCGCACCCTTAGCCTCGCCCATATCGCTGAAAACGACAGTATAGCCGACGAAACCCTGCGCGCCGCCTGTGAGACCAAGGGGCTTGAAATGGGTCGGCAACTGGTGGTCAACCGCGCCCTCATGGGCGGTATTTCACAGGTCAACGACCTCGCAAAACAAATCAACAAAGGGGCTGCCGCATGAAAGTTGGCGACAAACACTACCGCTCGATCTGGGTCAACACCGACACCGGCCGCGTCCAGATTATCGACCAGCGCTGGTTGCCGCACGAGTTTCGGGTGGTTGATCTGGTATCCCGCGCCGATTTTGCCACCGCGATCCGCGATATGTGGGTGCGCGGCGCACCGCTGATCGGTGCCACAGCCGCCTTTGCCATCGCCGCCGACATGGTGCGTGACCCATCGGACGCCAACCTGGACGAGGCCTGGGAAGACCTGAACGCCACCCGCCCCACCGCAATAAACCTGCGCTGGGCGCTGAACGAGATGCGCGAAACCCTGCGGCCGGTGCCGATCCCCGATCGCGCCGCCACTGCCCATAAACGAGCGCTCGAAATCAGCGACGAGGACGTAGAGTGCAACCGGATGATTGGCGTGCACGGGCTTGAAGTTATTCGCAAGATCGCCGCCCGTAAAAAACCGGGCGAGGTGGTAAATATTCTTACCCATTGCAACGCGGGCTGGTTGGCCACGGTTGACTGGGGCACCGCGACCTCGCCAATGTATCACGCGGTTGCGGCCGATATCCCTATCCATATCTGGGTTGATGAAACCCGCCCACGCAATCAGGGCGCGCTGCTGACCAGCTGGGAGATGAACAGCCATAACATTCCGCACCACCTGATTGTCGATAACGCCGGTGGCCACCTGATGCAGCACGGGCAGGTTGATATGGTGATTGTCGGCACCGACCGCACGACGGCGCACGGCGACGTTTGCAACAAGATCGGCACCTATCTTAAGGCGCTGGCCGCCAAGGATAACGGCGTGCCGTTTTATGTCGCGCTACCCTCGCCGACCATCGACTGGACCGTAAAAGACGGGGTTAGCGAAATCCCGATCGAGGAGCGCGCCGACGACGAGGTCACGCATGTGCAGGGCAAGCTGCCCGATGGCAGTATTGGCACGGTGCAAATTAGCCCCGATGGCACCCCCGGCGGCAACCCCGCGTTTGACGTAACCCCCGGGCGGCTGGTGACCGGTCTGATCACCGAGCGCGGCCTGTGCGATGCCTCTGCCGCGGGGTTGGCGGCGATGTTCCCCGAGCGGGGGCTTGGCTGATCCGGCATGCCAAAACAGGCCAGACGTGTCTGTGCAAAAGCCCGTCAGCGCAAAAATTGCCGCCCCGCCAATTTTTCTTGCTTCGGTAACATTACAGCTATAGGATAGCTTTGATCCCGCTATGGGCAACCTGGACCCGACGTCAAAATGAAAAAAAACGCCACTCTTTTTACCTTTTTGTTGTTACTGGGCGCTTGTACGACCGGGGCGGCCCTTGGCGGCTATAGCCAAGCACAGATCGATCTTTGTGTAAATTCCCTTACCACGCCCGAAGGCGTGTCGATGACGACCGAACTAACGCAAGCAACCACAGTTTTGGAAGCCAACGCCGAAGACACGAACTATACCAACCTGATTAAGATTTGCCGTGAAAAAGGCATATTCTAGCCGCCGCATCATTTAACGCGCGCATTCTCGTTTCGCCAAACAAAACGCCCCGAGGTTTCCCCCGAGGCGTTTTCTATTTCGTAGGGTGCGTGGTCTCCACGCACCAAAGGCCGCTAGCCCTTCTCTTCAACAATCACAACCATGTGCGAGATTTTGTTGACCATGCCGCGCACTGACGGCGTGTCTTCAAGCTCACGGGTTTTGTGCATTTTGTTCAGACCCAGCCCCTTTAGCGTTGCCAGCTGGTCTTTTGGGCGGCGAATTGGGCTACCGATCTGCTTTACAACGATGGTTTTTGCCATTGTCTAAGCTCCTTAAGCTTCAGCCGGTGCGGCTTCTTCCGAAGCGGCTGCTGGGTTATCAACACGGGCGGGCAGAATGTCAGAGACCTTCTTGCCACGGCGCTGCGCGACATTGCGCGGGCTGCCCTGTTTGGTCAGGCCATCCATCGTGGCGCGGATCATGTTATACGGGTTTTGCGAGCCGATGGATTTTGCCACCACGTCCTGCAAGCCCAGCATTTCAAACACCGCACGCATCGGGCCACCAGCAATAATGCCGGTACCCGCAGGGGCTGTCCGCATCACAACATTGCCCGCACCATGGCGGCCAAACATGTCGTGGTGCAGGGTCCGACCCTCACGCAATGGCACCCGGATCATCTGGCGTTTGGCTTGCTCGGTGGCTTTCCGAATGGCTTCGGGCACCTCTTTTGCTTTACCTTTACCAAAGCCGACGCGGCCTTTCTGATCACCTACAACCACCAATGCCGCAAATCCGAAGCGCTTACCGCCCTTTACCGTTTTCGACACGCGGTTGATCGCTACCAAGCGATCGGCAAATTCCGGTGTTTCGTCGCGATCGCGACGCTTACCCCGGCGATTATTGTCTTCTCTTGCCATATCGCTCTCCTAGAACTTCAGGCCGCCCTCACGGGCAGCATCTGCGAGCGCTTTGACTTTCCCGTGAAACAGGAAGCCCCCGCGATCAAAGTAAACATCCTCAACACCGGCCGCTTTAGCACGCTCGGCAATCGCCACGCCCACTTTGCTCGAGGCTTCGATATTGTTTTTGCCCACCACACCAAGATCTTTTTCCAGCGTCGAGGCCGCAGCCAAGGTAACGCCATTGAGATCGTCGATGATTTGCACGGACATGTTTTTGCCCGAACGGTGAACGCTGAGGCGCGGACGGCCATTGGCCATCTTGCGCAATTTGTTCCGAACGCGCATGCGGCGTTTCAGAAACAACTGTCGTTTTGTGTTTGCCATTATCGCGCTCCTTATTTCTTCTTGCCTTCCTTACGGAAGATAAATTCATCTTTATATTTGATGCCTTTACCTTTGTAAGGTTCGGGTTTGCGCCAAGCGCGAATGTTTGCAGCTACCTGACCAACAACTTGCTGATCAATGCCTTCAACGATGACATGGGTGTTTTTCGGCACCGTGATGGTGACATCGTCGGGGATGTCAAACAGCACATCGTGCGAATAGCCAAGGCTCAGCTTCAGCACGTTGCCTTGCAGCGCCGCACGATAACCGATGCCGTTGATCTCAAGCTCTTTTTTGAAACCACCGGTCACACCCTGCACCAGGTTGGCGATCTGGGTGCGGCTCATGCCCCACTGTTGACGCGCACGTTTGGAGTTGCCGCGCGGGATCACCGAGATAACGTTGCCGTCTACCTTGATATCCACATCGTCAGAAGCCTTGAAACCACGGCTGCCTTTTGGCCCCTTCACTTCAATGCTTTGCCCCGAAACCGTGGCCGATACGCCTGCAGGCATTTCAACAGGTTTTTTACCAATTCTTGACATGAAAACCTCCTAAAATACGGTGCAGAGGACTTCGCCACCGACATTGTCGGTACGAGCCTGTGCATCAGACATAACGCC
>CAYWXQ010000076.1:8660-10963 GCA_964462475.1 uncultured Rhodobacterales bacterium
GCATTACGGATACGGGTGAGCATGTCGCCCAACGGATCATTCAAATTCATTGTTCAGCCTCCCTTACCAGCTAGATTTAACCATGCCCGGAATCTGGCCATTCGAGGCCAGATCACGAAGCGCGATACGCGACATACGAAACTTGCGGTAGTAGGCCTTAGGCCGACCGCTGATTTCACAGCGGCTGTGCAAGCGCGTAGCCGAGCTATCGCGTGGAAGTTTAGCCAGTGCAAGAACCGCTTTGAAGCGCTCTTCCATCGGCAGCTCTTGGTTCCGTGACGTTTCCCGCAGTGCGGCGCGCTTAGTAGCAAATTTTGCCACCAGACGCTCGCGCTTTAGTTGACGCTGGATCATTGATGTTTTTGCCATTGTCTCTCCTCCCGCCTATTCGGTGAACGGCATGCTGAAATGCTTCAGCAATGCGCGTGCTTCACCGTCGGTCTTTGCGGTGGTGCAAATGATAATATCCATGCCCCACATGACATCCACTTTATCAAAGTCGATCTCAGGGAAGACGATGTGCTCTTTCAAGCCCATGGCGAAGTTGCCACGGCCATCGAAGCTCTTGGGGTTGCTGCCGCGAAAGTCACGAATGCGTGGCATTGCAACGGTGGTCAGACGGTCGAGAAATTCGAACATCCGGTCGCCGCGCAGGGTCACTTTACAGCCAAGCGGCATGTCTTCGCGCACCTTGAAACCCGCAATAGAGTTGCGCGCTTTGTTGATCACCGGCTGCTGGCCCGCAATAAGGCCCATGTCGGTCACAGCCGAGCGGATCTTTTTGCTATCGGCAACGGCTTCACCAACACCCATATTCAGCACGATTTTTTCGAGCTTGGGGATCATCATGTCGTTTTTATAGCCAAACTCTTTTTTCATTTCAGCACGGATGCTGTCAGCGTAAAGAGCTTTGTAGCGAGGTGTATAATCAGCCATTGATAACTTCCCCCGATTTTTTGGCGAAACGTACTTTTTTGCCATCGACATCCTTGAAGCCAACGCGGGTTGCGCCGCCGTCTTTAGGGTCTACCAGCGCAAGGTTGGAAAGCTGAATTGGCGCCTCCTGTGGCACGCGGCCACCTTGTGCGGTTTGACTTTGCTTTGTGTGGCGGATCACGGTGTTTACGCCCGTTACCAGCGCCTTGCCTTTGGCAACCAGCATTTGGGTGATCTCACCCTCTTTGCCTTTGTCTTTGCCAGCCAGCACGATGACCTTGTCACCCTTGCGAAGTTTAGCAGCCATTACAGCACCTCCGGCGCAAGCGAGATGATTTTCATGAAGTTTTTGCCACGCAGCTCACGACATACTGGCCCGAAAATACGGGTGCCCATAGGCTCGCCAGCAGTGTTGAGAATAACGGCGGCATTGCCATCAAACTGGATCGCAGTGCCGTCAGGGCGCTGGATCGCTTTTTTGGTACGAACGACAACGGCCTTACGCACGTCGCCCTTCTTCACGCGTCCGCGTGGGATGGCCTCTTTTACCGATACGACAATTACGTCGCCGACAGAAGCGTAACGACGCTTCGAGCCACCCAAAACCTTGATACACTGAACACGGCGTGCGCCGCTGTTGTCAGCCACCTCAAGGTTTGTCTGCATCTGGATCATATTTTTACTCCCGACCTGTGGGGACTGTGCAGTTTAGCCCCACGGTTTCGATTATACTGGCGTGCTAATCTGTTAGCACGGTCCAGCGTTTGGTCTTCGATATCGGGGCGCATTCGACAATGCGAATTTTGTCCCCGACATTGAATTTCTCGGCTTCGTCATGTGCCCGATATTTTTTGGTTGAGCGGATCGGCTTTTTATACATCGGGTGCAAAAAGCGGCGCTCAACAGCAACGGTTACCGTTTGAGTGTTGGCTGTGGAGGTCACAGTGCCCTGCAAAATGCGCTTTGGCATGATATGCTCCTATTCAGCAGCCGCTTGCGCGGCCTTTTCGTTCAAAATGGTTTTTACGCGGGCCGCAGCACGGCGAACCGTGCGCATACGCGAGGTGTTTTCCAGCTGGCCAGTGGCCCCCTGAAAACGCAAGTTGAAGCTCTCTTTCTTCAACGTTTCAAGCTCGGTCTTGAGCTCTTCAGGCGTTTTAGCCCGTAAATCTGCGGCATTCATTTTTCTTTTTCCTTTAGCAACATCACTGGCAGGCCCATAACGGTCACCCCGATTCCAGTGGAGTCAGACTTCGAAGCGGCATCTATAGGCGCGATTCGGCGGGTTGGCAAGGGGGGATGTCTTGTTACTCAACCCGTTTTAATCACGACCAAATTACCGCCTTGCCCTTGTAACCCCCACCGGT
>CAYWXQ010000077.1:0-5171 GCA_964462475.1 uncultured Rhodobacterales bacterium
TACAATCAAAACCGGCCCCACAGTTCGCTGAACTATCAAACCCCGGAAGAGTTTGCCGCAAAAAGGCCCTTCCATAAATCGCAATGGGCATTGGCGCTTGAGCTACCTGAGGGCTCTGCGCCACCGCCCATTGCTAACGCCGCCGAATAATGGCAAACAGAAGAGAAACAGTGTCTACTTATAAGTGGCCGTCACGATGGGGGCAGGTCAGAAACAACACCCGCCCCGCCGCCTTGGCCAGCCGCTCCCTTAGCTGCACAGGGTGGCTTTGGTGCGGGCCGCAAGGGGGCAGGTCAAGGCAAGCAAACCAAAGTTCTTACTCAAAATCACTCGCTATGCCCTTTTTCTCCCAATCGCCAAAGCGTGTCGGCTCTGGCCCGTCGCGCCCGCCCAGTTCTTCGGGCAGGCCCAGTGGTTTGGCCTTGGCCTTGCGGGTCTCGGCCTCTTGCAGCGCCCGTTTGGCGGCGGCTTTTATGCGGGTTTCTATATCCATGCTGCCAAATAACCGCGCAAACCCCCGCTTCGCAAGCAGATTCGGCTTTGCCTGGCCGTGCCTATGGGCTAAGGCGGGCAATAGACAGGAGTTTACATGGCCGTTCCAGGATTTGCGCCGCGCCTCGCGGCGGCTGAACTATTAAAAGGTGTGCTCGAAGAAGGGCGCCTGCTTTCTGATCTTGTCATGTCCAGCCGCGGGCCGCTGGCCAGCCTGCCGCCACAAGGGAAAGCTCGTGCGCAAAGCCTTGCCGCCGACACTCTGCGCCACCTTGGGCGCATAGACACAGTGCTTGACCAGTTTTTGCAAAAAGAGCCCCCCGCGTTGGTGCGCAACGCCTTGCGGCTGGCCGCGTGTGAGCTGATTGTTGACAGCATAGCCCCGCACGCGGCCGTCGATGCCGCCGTGCGCATGGTTAAAAACAACCGCCAAACCCAGCATCTGTCGGGGCTGACCAATGCGGTTGCCCGCCGCGTCGCCGAGCACGGCCCCGAGATATGGCCCGACCTTGCGCCAACCCCGCTGCCCGCGCATCTGGCCAAGCCCTTGGCCAAAACCTACGGCGCCAATGTGGTCGCCGCGTTTGAAACTGCCCACGAGGCCGGCGCGCCGCTGGATATCACCCTGCACCCGAGCGTCGATGTGGAAGCATTGCGCGCGGCGCTAGAGGCGGAATTGCTGCCAACCGGCAGCCTGCGCCTTCAATCTTGGGGGCAGATCTCGGCGATGCCCGGCTTTGACGAGGGCGCATGGTGGGTGCAAGACGCCGCCGCCGCCATTCCGGCCAAATTGCTGGGCGATCTGGCCGGCAAAACCGTGCTAGACCTGTGCGCCGCGCCGGGCGGCAAAACCATGCAGTTGGCGGCAGCGGGGGCCACGGTTACGGCGCTTGATCTGTCGGCACACCGGATGGAGCGGCTGCGCGAAAATCTGGCGCGGGTGGAACTGAAGGCCGGTATTGTGGTCAAAGACGCGCTCGACTACACCCCCGCCAAAAAGTTTGACGCCATCTTGCTGGATGCCCCCTGCTCGGCCACGGGCACCATCCGCCGCCACCCCGACCTGCCCTATGCCAAAAAAGATATGGCGCTGAACACGCTGCTGAACCTGCAAAAAGACATGCTGGCCGAGGCCACGACCTGGCTAAAACCCGGCGGTGAGCTGATCTATTGCACCTGCTCGCTATTCCCCGAAGAGGGCGAGGCGCAGGTTGAGTCTTTTTTGAGCACCCATACCGGTTTTACCCAGCTTCCGGCCCAAACCACCGGTGTTGACCCAGACTGGCTGGACACCAATGGCGGCCTGCGCCTGCGGCCCGATTTTTGGGCCGAGCGCGGCGGGATGGATGGCTTTTACATCGCGCATCTGCAAAAGAAACAAGGGTGACATTGTGCCAAGCGCCGCTTATGTAAGGCGCTTAACGGCACTATTTGCGATTCCTGAATGCCTGAACCCGAGACATTGACCAAAAAGCAGAACTGGCGGTTCACCAGCCTTAAAAACCTGCGCGCCGCCCCGCGCAGCTTTTTGTGCCATCCGGCCCCGCGCGCCAGCGGCTCTTTTGTACGTGGTGAACAATTGCTGGCCTACCAGTTTGTTTTTGCAGGACAAAAAGTGGTGGCCGAGGATGCCTCTATCTGGAACATCCGCCCCCCGAGCCAGACATTTTTTGACGAACTGCACAGCTTTAGCTGGCTTGATGACCTTGCCGCGATAGGCGACGGGGCCGCCCGCAAGCGCGCGCAAGCATGGTTGCTGGAGTGGATAGACGCCTTTGGTCAGGGCTCCGGTATCGGCTGGCACCCCGCTTTAGCGGGGCGGCGGCTGGTTAGCTGGTGCTCGCACGCGATGTTTTTGCTTAAAGGCCTGCCGCCCAAGGCCTCGGCAGCGGTGTTCAAAAACCTCGGACGGCAGGTCGGGTTTTTGTCGCTTAACTGGAAAGCCACGCCGCAGGGGCTGCCACAGGTCGAGGCCCTGACCGGTATGGTTTATGCCGGGTTGGCGTTGGAGGGCTGCGAATACGCGCTGCGTCCGGCGCTAAAGGGGCTGGGCGCGGCCTGTGGCTGGATCGGCGCTGACGGGGCCATTCCCAACCGCAACCCCGAGGAACTGTCAGAGATTTTCACCCGCCTGACATGGGTAGCAAAGCTGCTGGAAACCTGCGGCCACCCCGCTGACCCCGAAATTTTAGCCGCCTTGGCGCGCATCGCGCCGGGGCTGCGGGCGCTGCGCTTTGGCGATGGTAGCCTTGCACGGTTTCATGGCGGCGGCCGCGGGGTTGAAGGCCGGCTGGATCAGGCGCTGGCCGACGCGCACATTCGCACCGTCGCCGCGCAAACCCGGTTTATGGGCTATGAGCGGCTGGCCGCTGGCCGGTTGGTGGTGGTAATGGATGCCGCCGCGCCACCGGCATCGGCAAACGCCCATGCCAGCCAGCTGGGTTTCGAGATCGCCGCTGGTCGCTGGCCGCTGCTGGCCAATTGCGGCCCCGGCGCGCGGCTGGGCGGGGCGTGGGCCAGCGCCTGTGCCCACAGCGCCGCCCATAATACGCTAACGGTCGAGGGGCAAACCGCCACCCGCGCCAAGGTTGGCTGCGCGCGCGCGCAAGACCTTGACGGCGTGTGGCTGTCGGCGACCTCGCACGGGTTTGTTGCCGCGTTTGATCTGCTGCTTGAGCGCCGCTTGCTGATTACCAGCAACGGCCGCCAGCTTAGCGGCGAAGACCGGCTTTACCCTGCCACCCCGCCCAAGCCAGACCCGCACCCCGCCGCGCTACTGGCCCACCCTTTGCGCGGGCATTCCTATATGCTGCATTTTCATCTGCACCCCGATGTAACCGCGCGGCGCGATGACCACGCCATAACCCTGACCCTGCCCAATGCCGAAACATGGGTGTTCCGGCAGGAAGGCGGGCTTTTGTGCCTTGAGGATTCGGTGATGCTGGATCGCACCCACACCGAGCCGCGTGCGACCAAACAGATTGTTGTGGCCGGACGAACGATCGACTATGTAGGCGCCATTCGCTGGAGTTTTACCAAAACCTAGCCCATTTCCACCTCCTCTAAAGGAAAAGTAAATGCCCTCCCAAAACCTTCCCATCCGCCGCGCGTTGCTTTCGGTTTCTGATAAAACCGGCGTTGTCGCGCTTGGCCAAAAACTGCACGAACTTGGTGTCGAGCTGCTATCGACCGGTGGCACCGCTGCCGCCCTGCGCAAAGCCGGCCTGCCTGTAAAAGACGTGGCAGAGATCACGAATTTCCCCGAAATGATGGACGGGCGGGTAAAGACCTTGCACCCTATGGTGCATGGCGGCTTGCTGGCCCTGCGTGACAATAATGATCATGTGGCCGCGATGGAGACCCACGGTATTGGCGCGATCGACCTGTTGGTGGTTAACCTTTACCCGTTCGAGGCCACGGTGGCGGCGGGGGCCGATTATGACACCTGCATCGAAAATATCGACATTGGCGGTCCGGCGATGATCCGCGCGGCGGCCAAGAACCACGGCTTTGTTACCACCATTGTCGATGTCGAGGATTACGACACCCTGCTTGGCGACATGGCCCAGCATAACGGCGCCACCTGCCCGAAATTTCGCAAAAAGCGCGCGCAAATCGCCTTTGCCCGCACCGCCGCCTATGATGCGGCGGTTTCAAGCTGGATGGCCGACGCGATCGGGGTTGATACCCCGCGCCGCCGCGCTGTGGCAGGCACGCTGGCGCAGCCCCTGCGCTATGGCGAAAACCCGCACCAGTCGGCGTCTTTTTATACCGATGGCAGCGCGCGGCCCGGCGTGGCCACCGCCACCCAGCTACAGGGAAAGGCGCTTTCTTATAACAACATCAACGATACCGACGCCGCGATCGAGCTGGTGGCCGAGTTCGCCCCCGCCGATGGCTCCGCCTGTGCGATCATCAAACACGCCAACCCCTGCGGCGTGGCCCGTGGTGCCAGCATGGCCGAGGCTTACCAAGCGGCGTTCAACTGCGATAACGTGTCACCCTTTGGCGGCATTATCGCGCTTAATCAACGGCTAGAGGCCGATACGGCGGCCGAGATCACCAAAATATTTACCGAGGTGGTGATCGCCCCCGAGGTCTCGGACGCCGCGCGCGAGATTTTCGCCAAAAAGAAAAACCTGCGGCTGCTGGTCACCGGCGGTCTGCCCGATGTGGCCGAACCCGGGCGCACATGGCGCAAAGTTTCAGGCGGCTGGCTGGTGCAGGATAAAGACAACGGGATCGTGCGGCCCGAAGACCTGAAGGTGGTAACTGATCGCGCGCCAAGCGATGCCGAACTGGCCGATATGCTGTTTGCATGGAAGGTGGCGAAACACGTTAAATCCAACGCCATTGTTTATGTGAAAGACGGCGCGACCGTCGGCATTGGCGCTGGTCAGATGAGCCGGGTTGATTCAACCCGTATCGCCGCGCGCAAGGCCGGGGATATGGCAGAGGTGCTGGGGTTGGCACAGGTGCCGACCATCGGGTCGGTGGTGGCGTCTGACGCGTTTTTCCCGTTTGCCGACGGGCTGATCACCGCCGCTGAAGCGGGGGCAACCGCTGTTATCCAGCCCGGTGGCTCGATGCGCGACCAAGAGGTGATAGACGCCGCCAATGCCGCCGGTCTGGCTATGGTGTTTACCGGCATGCGCCACTTTCGCCACTAGGCCCACTTT
>CAYWXQ010000077.1:5271-10827 GCA_964462475.1 uncultured Rhodobacterales bacterium
TAGGCCCAATTTTGCAAGTAGGCACAGACTCGGACATACGCTCAGGCACAGGCTCAGGCAAAAAAACGGGGGCCGGTTTGCGGCTCCCGTTCCTGTCTTTGCCGTCAACGGGTTGGTTATTTCAACACGATTTCGGGGCCCATGATGGCGTTGGGCAGCAAGGTAGAGATGATCGGGATATAGGTAACCATGATCAGGAACACGAACAGAATGCCAAGCCATGGCAGTGACGCCCGCACCACCCGCAGCATCGGCATATTGGCCACGCCCGAGGTTACAAACAGGTTCAGCCCCACCGGTGGTGATATCATCCCGATCTCCATGTTGACCACCATGATGATGCCAAGATGAATGGGGTCGATCCCGAGCTCAATGGCGATCGGGAACACCAGCGGCGCGACAATCACGATCAGGCCCGAGGGCTCCATGAACTGGCCGCCGATCAGCAGAATGATATTGACGATGATCAGGAACATGATGGCCCCGAAACCGGCGGTCAGCATGGCACTGGCGATCTGTTGCGGGATTTGTTGCTCGGTCAGCACCTGTTTCAGCAATAGCGCGTTGGCAATAATGAACATCAGGGTGATGGTCAGCTTGCCGGCCTCAAACAAGGTATCGCGGGTGTCGCGGTGAAACCACGCGGTGATCAGCGCCTGCGGGCGCTTAAACAGCGATATCGGCCGGGCGCCCTCGGTTTTGGCCGCCAATGGCCCCATATCGCGGTAAACAAAGCTGGCGATCAAGAACGCGTAGATCGCCGACACCGCCGCCGCCTCGGTCGGGGTAAAGGCCCCCGGGCGCCAGTAAATGCCCGAGATCATTTCCCGCACATCGTTGGCATTGGTGATTTCGTGCGCGCCATACCACGGGTAGCCATAGATGCCGCCCATGATGATCACCATCAAAAACAACCCCCAAATGGCATCGCGGCCAGAGGTGAACACCTCTCCCCAGCCCAGCCATTTGCCCTTGGGCAGGTTTTTAACCCGTGCCACAACATAAATGCCAACCATCAGCATGGTGCCGGCTAGAATGCCGGGAATAACCCCCGCAAGGAACATGCGACCAACAGAAACATCGGTGGCGGAAGCATAAACCACCATCACGATCGATGGCGGTATCAGGATGCCAAGCGTGCCCGCCACTGCAATGATACCGGCGGCGAAGTCTTTGGAATAGCCAACCTTTTGCATGCCCGCGATCACAATAGAGCCGATCGCCACCACCGTGGCCGGGCTAGACCCCGACAGCGCCGCAAACATCATACAGGCCAGCACGCTTGCAATCGCCAGCCCGCCGCGCAAATGGCCAACCAGCGAAATCGCAAACCGGATGATCCTTTTGGCCACCCCGCCGGTGCTCATAAAGCTGGAAGCCAGAATGAAAAACGGGATCGCCAGCAAGGTATAATGCGCATACATCGCCTGAAACATAGCCTGCCCGACCGAGGCCAGCGAGGCATCGGAATAAAGCAGTTGAAAGATGATAGAGCTAAGCCCGAGCGCGATCGCGATTGGCACGCCGAGCAGCAAAAAGCCGATCACCATGCCGAAAAGAAAGATAATTTCCATGGCTTAAGCCTCCTTGGCGGCTTTGGCGGCCACTGCTTTTACGTCGTCTTCAGCCTCGTGGCTGACAATCAGGGTGTCGCGGGTGCCATTGCCAAGGGCGATAAACACCTGCACCAACCGAAACAGCAACAAAGCCGCGCCAAAGGGCACAATGAAATAGGGGATGAAACGCGGCAGCTTTTCATAGGCCTCGCCCTCGTTCATCACTGGCTGGATAAAGCGCAGCCAGTCCAGCATCGGCACCCGCTCCATTTCATACCAGCCGCGATAGCTGGTCGGGCGCATGGTTTCAAACCCGGTCGGGAACCACGCGCCGGTGGTGGCGGGCAGGTTGGCGAAATTGGCGTAAAAATCATAACCGGCCTTAAGCAGCAACAGCGCGTAAATGATCGAAAGCGCGGTCGCCAGCATCGCCAGTTTGCGCCGCATCGGGGCGCGAAACACGTTGGTCAGCGAATCCACCCCAAGATGGGCGGTTATTTTTATGCAATAGCTCATGCCAAACAGCACCAGCCACGCAAACAGGATAGAGGTGGTCTCCAACCCCCAGATAATGCCGCCATTGATGCCGAAATTAGCTTTCAGGTAGTCGCCAAAACCGGTGCCGACCGTATAGCGCAGCACCACATTGACAAAGGTGATCACGGTCATCAGCCCAAGGATGATGGCGATCATCGTTTCCTCGAAACTGTCCATAAAGCTTTTTTTGGTTTTCGCGTGCATCACGGCCCCCCCCGGATAGAGTTGCGCCGCCAGCGGGTGCTGGCGGCGCGTCTGGTTTTAGTTGCGCGCGTTGATCGCTTGCGCGGCGGCGATGTTTTCGGCGCCAACGTCGCCTTCAAACTGCGCCCAAACCGGCTTCATCGCATCAACCCAGTCTTGGCGCTGTGCTGCAGTCAGGGTGCGCACAACGCCACCCGCGTCGATGATCGCCTGCTTGGCTTGCTCGTTTACGGCAAAGGCTTCGGCGTTGCGGGTCACGGTTACTTCGCGCAGAATCTGCAGAAACTGGTCACGCACCGCAGGCTCCAGCCCGTCCAGCCATTCGGTCGAGGTCACCACAAGATAGTCGATGATGCCGTGGTTGGTTTCGGTCACGCCGTCCTGAACCTCAAAGAACTTTTTGCCGTAAATGTTGGACCAGGTGTTTTCCTGGCCATCAACCACGCCGGTTTGCAGCGCGCCGTAAACCTCGGAAAACGCCATCGGTTGCGGAATCGCCCCCAGCGCTTCCATCTGCGCGACCAGCACGTCGGATGTCTGCACCCGGAACTTCAGGCCCGCGGCGTCTGACGGCTCGATCAGCGGCACATTGGCCGAGAACTGCTTCATGCCATTGTGCCAGAACTCAAGCCCGATCAACCCGCGACGCACCATCGATTCTTTCATCGCCTGCCCGGCTTCAGAGTTTTGGAACTCGTCAACCGCGGCGATGTTGTTGAACATGAACGGCAGATCGAAAATGCGGAACTGCTTGGTAAAGGCCTCGAATTTAGACAGGCTGGGCGCGGCAAGCTGCACGTCGCCCTGCAACATGGCTTCAAGCACCTGATTGTCGTTATAAAGGGTCGAGTTGGGGAATACCTGCATACAGGCAACGCCGTTCATCTCGGCATTTACGCGCTCGGCCAGCAGGCTGGCGGCGATGCCTTTGGGGTGGCGGTCGCTGTTGGTGACGTGGGCGAATTTGATAACAATCTCGCCCGGGTCACAGGCTTCTTGGGCAAAGGCGGTGTTTGCCGTAATCGTGGTGGCAGCCAGCATGGCGGCCATGGTCAAAAAACGCATGATGTTCCTCCCAGAACGTGGTTAAACCGCATTTGTGCGGCGTGTGGCTTATTGAAGCACGAAATGACCGTAGGGAAACAAAAAATATAAAGTTTCTGTGAAAGGGTTGAAATCTAGCAATTTCAGCATGTTAACCAGTTTTGGCACCAAACGCCTGTGCGGAAAAGGTGACACCGGTTTGGCGGGTGTGTGAAATTTCGCACAATCCTTCACGCAATTTTTCGCACCGGTCAGCGAAAGATGGCCGGGTCGATATGCAGGCGTTTCATCTTGTCATACAGGGTTTTGCGCGCAATGCCGAGCGTGGCGCAAACCTCCGTCATTCGGCTGGCATGTTTTTGCAACGCTTCTTCAATCAGGTGTTTTTCGACCTGCTCCAACGCAACTGTCAGGCTGGCGTTTTTGGCCGAATCAGCCTCGTTCAGCCCCATCGCAAGCCGGGCCGCGTGGTTTTTAAGCTCGCGCATATTGCCGCGCCAATTATGGGCCAGCAGGGTTGATAGCTGAAAATCGGCGGGCAGCCGGCCACCGGCGGCCTCCAGAAAATGGGCAAAGAGCAGCCCGACATCCTCGGGGCGCTCGCGCAAAGGCGGGATGTTGATCCGCGCCACATCGAGCCGAAAGAAAAGATCGCGGCGAAACCGCCCCGCCGCCACCATATCGGGCAGGTTTTCGTGGCTGGCGGCCAGCACCCGCAGCGCCAGCGTTTGGGGCTGCCCGCGCCGGTCTTCCAGCACCCGCTCCTCCAGTATCCGCAACAGGTTGACCTGCTGGTCAAGCGGCATCGCGCCGATTTCGTCTAAAAACAAGGTGCCGCCATCGGCGCGCTCGAACGCGCCCTTGCGGGTGGCATCGCCAAACAATACCGCCTGGGTCAGGCCCTCGGTCAGCATGCCGCAATTTACGGCGATAAACGGCGCGTTGGCGTTTGACAGCGCATGGATCACCCGCGCCGCCAGCTCTTTGCCAACGCCGGTTTCGCCGGTGATCAGGGCGTCAGAACCGGCATTGGCCACCACCCGCAACTGGCGGCGCAGGTTTTGCGTGGCCTCTGACTGGCCGATAATCAGGCGCTCGGCGGCGTCTTTTGCTGCCAGCCGCGCCTTTAGCGCCCGGTTTTCCAGCACAGTTGCGCGCAGGGTGCAGGCGCGCGAAACCGCCTCCAGCAGGCGCGCGGTGCTGACCGGTTTTTCCAGAAAGTTCAGCGCGCCGGCGGTCATCGCCCGCACCGCCATCGGCACGTCGCCCTCGCCGGTGATCAGGGTCACCGGCAGGTCTTTGTCGATTCGGGCGCACCGGTCCAGCAGGGCAAACCCGTCTTTGCCGGGCATGCGCACATCACTTAGCACCACGCCGTTGAAATCGGCCGACACATGGTCGATTGCCTCAATGAACGACCCCGCCAAAATCACCGGATAACCGGCAATTTCAAGGCTTTGGCCCAAGGCCTCGCGGACCTCGCGGTCATCATCCACCAGTAAAACGCTCAGGCTCATCAGTGGCCCCCCTTGGGCAAGGATACGGTAAACACCGCCCCGCCATCGGGGTGGTTTTCGCCCTTTATAGCGCCGCCGAAGCTTTGCACAATCCCGTATGATATCGACAGCCCCAACCCCATGCCGCCCTCTTTGTTGCTGGTTTTGGTGGTGTAGAACGGCTCGAATATCTTTTCGGGGGCCACCAGCCCCGGGCCGCTGTCGCGCAGAATGATTTGCGCGCTGCCCGGGGTTTCATTCAGGCTGATCTCTATGCGCCTGTCGGCGGTTTCGCCCATGGCATCAACCGCGTTCGAGATCAGGTTCAGCACCACCTGTTGCAGCCGCACCGCGCCGCCCTGGGCAATAATTTCGGCGTTTGGCCGCTGCCAATGCAGGGTTACGTTTTCGGCCCGCAGCCGCGCCGCCGCGATTTCAATCGCGTCATCCACCACTTTTCCCAGCGCGACATCGCCCACCGGCTCGCCCTCTTTGCGCGAAAACGCCCGCAGGTTGGTGATGATCCGCGCCATGCGGGTGGTCAGATCAGCGATTCGCCCAAGGTTACCCGCCGCCTTGTCGGCCTGACCGCGTGCCAAAAACACCTGCGCATTTTCCGAAAACGACTGGATCGCCGCCAGCGGCTGGTTAAGCTCGTGGCTGATCCCCGCCGCCATCTGCCCCAGCGCCGAAAGCTTGCCCGCCTGCACCAGATCATC
>CAYWXQ010000078.1:0-10817 GCA_964462475.1 uncultured Rhodobacterales bacterium
CATCAGGCGCAGATCGTCGCGGGCGCGCACATCGGCGGCGGCGGGGGCGGATGACCATTCGGCTTTTACCTTGGCCCCGCCCAGCAGGCGCTCGGCCTTGCGCCGCGCCTTTTGTGGCACGATCAGGGCGCTAACGCCCTTGCGCCCGGCGCGGCCGGTGCGGCCCGAGCGGTGCAGCAGCGTTTCTGAATTGGAGGGCAGATCGGCATGGATCACCAGCTCAAGATTGGGCAGGTCAATGCCGCGTGCCGCGACATCGGTGGCCACGCATACCCGCGCGCGGCCGTCGCGCATGGCTTGCAGGGCGTGGCTGCGCTCGTTTTGCGAAAGCTCGCCCGACAGCGCCACGACCGAGAACCCGCGATTGGAAAACCGGGTGGTCAGTCGGTTGACCATGGCGCGGGTGTTGCAAAATACCAGCGCGTTTTTGGCCTCGTAAAAGCGCAGCACATTGATGATGGCGTTTTCGCTGTCGCGCGGGGCAACGCTAAGGGCGCGGTATTCGATATCGGCATGCTGTTTGCGCTCGTCCTTGGTTGAAATCCGCACCGCCTCGCGCTGGTAATTGCGCGCCAGATTGGCGATCATTTTTGGCACCGTCGCCGAGAACATCAGCGTGCGGCGGCTTTCAGGTGCGGCTTCAAGAATAAATTCGAGGTCCTCGCGAAACCCGAGATCGAGCATTTCGTCGGCCTCGTCCAGCACCACGGCGCGGATGTCGCGCAAATCGATCGAGCCGCGCATGATATGGTCACGCAAACGCCCCGGTGTTGCGACAACTATATGCGCGCCGCGCGACAATGTGCGGCGCTCTTCGCGCATGTCCATGCCGCCCACGCACGAGGCCATCCGCGCGCCCGCACCGGCAAACAGCCATTGCAGTTCGCGCTTTACCTGCAGCGCCAGCTCACGGGTGGGGGCGATCACCAGCGCCAGCGGCGCGGCGGCGGGGGCAAAGGTTTCGCCCTCCAGAATAGTCGGCGCAATCGCCAGACCAAAGCCCACGGTTTTGCCAGAGCCGGTCTGGGCCGAGACCAGCAGATCGGCGCTTTCAAGCCCCTCGGCGGTCACCGCCTGTTGCACTTCGGTCAGGGTTTCGTAGCCGCGCTGGGCCAGCGCATCGGACAGGGTTTTGATCATTTTATTGCCTTTGAATGGGGGCTGGTGGTTCCGGCTGCCGTATTTTACGGCCCGCCTTTCCAGCCAAAAACGCCCCATGCACGGGGCAAGGGGCGTTTCTAGAGGATATCTGCGGCAATGTATAGCTTTGTTTTGTCGCAGTGCAGCAAAGGCTAGTTGGCGGGGTAAAACCGGTTGCCGTTCAGCTCTGCATTGCCATAAAAGTTGACATGGATAAACGGCTGCTCGGCCCCGTTGGGCAGGGTAACGCCGGTGGGCACGGGGCTGGGCACCGGGCCGGTGGGCGAGCCTTTTAGTGGCGGCATCAAGAGGTGGATCTCCAACTTGTCGGGGTTGGCGACGCCAAGACCGATCTGGAAATTATCGTCGCGGGTGCGCTCTGACACCATCACATGGATTATGCGTTTGTCGCCCACCAGTTCGCCGTCAATATAGATATTGCCGATCCCCCAGGCGGTAATATAGGAAAACTCGCGCGTGACAAGCGGCGTGCCGATGCCGGTGTTGCCGTGCATCAGCACATCGGTGCCAACCCCGCCATAAAACGGGTGATCAGGGCCAACCGGGATGACCTTGTTCATGGTTATGCGAAAATTGCGACCCATTGGCCCGACAAAAGAGGCCTCCATCGCCACCGTATCGCGCGAGTCCATGCCGTCTTTTGCGGTCAGGTCGGATACCTGAATAGAAAATTCACCAGTGGTCAATTTGACGTTGTTGGAAAACATCGACGGGTTTTTGATGGTGGTATAGGCGCTGCCATCAGCGCTGATCAGCCGGTTATCAAGCGGCAGCAGGTTAACATTGAGCGGCGTAGCGGGCGTGCCAAAAACCGCCGGGTCCAGTGCCTTGCGGTCTGGAAACTGCCACAGCGTCTGGCCACTGGCCGAGGCGGTCATCTCGCCCGGGCCGAGATCGGCCAGGGCCGGGCTGGCAAAGCCCACGGCCAGCGCGGCGATGGATACGAATTTAAACATATTATTTCCTCCGTTTGGACTGCAAAATATTGTGCAGCCATAAATAACAGAGGAAATGCTCACGCGTTCTCACATCTGGCGCAAAGCCCTGTGAGGGCCGCGTGATAAGACCGTGAAGTTATATTTGCTTGCTCGGCATCCGCACCACCAGCCCGTCCAGCGCCTCGGTGACCTTGATCTGGCAGGTCAGCCGTGAGCGGGTTTCGTGGGGTTCAAACGCGAAATCGAGCATGTCGGCTTCCATCTCGTCTTTGGCGGGCAGTTTATCGACCCATTCATCGACCACATAAACATGGCAGGTCGAGCAGGCGCAGGCACCGCCGCAATCGGCCTCTATGCCCGGGATGTCATTGTCGCGCGCGCCTTCCATTACGGTCAGGCCGGGGGCGACCTCTACCACATGTTCGGTGCCGTTATGTTCGATATAAGTGATCTTTGCCATGGGGTGCCTTTTTGGAGCTGGATTTCGCCTAGATACCTAAGCGGTTTGGCCGCGTATTTCCAGACACGATTGTGCCATCGGTGGCAGTTATGGCTTTGCGTGTAATTTTATGTAAGTATTACAATAATTTAGCATCAATTTTAGACGTGTTGAACGTTAACCATTGGCCGCATTTTGCCTAGATTTTTACCTAATGTTTTGGCAAATTAGGTTCACAAGCAAGGTTCACCCTTCGGGAGCAAAACAATGGCACGCATAACGATTACAGCTACAGATGTTGGCTTTTTTACCAATTCCGCCATTGGCTCCCCTTTGGCACCCAATGTTTTTCTGGAAACCCGGCTTAATGGCAACGGCACTGTTATTACCTTTGATGACAGCGCATTTGTAACGCTTGAAAGCCTGCGCTACGACACCCAGTCCATCACGGTCGAGGCGCAGATTGTGGCGGTGGCGACCCCGCAACTGGGCCAGCAAACAACGGTAACCGTAAGTTCGGTGAGCTTTATGCGCTTGGAGGGCAGCGCCATGGTAACCATTGGCACCATGGCGCTGCCCGACCCGTTAACGCTGTCGGCGACCTATCTTTCATACGGTGCCGATGACACTCCGAGCTGGCAGTTCGACCTTGGCACCGCGCTTGAAGACCTGCTCGATACCCAAAATTTTCGCTTTATCGGTGGCGAGGGCAACGATGTTTTTGCCCCCCATCTTGAACAGCTGCCGTTTCGCGGCAATGGCGCGATCTTTGGCATGGGCGGCGACGACCAGCTCACCGGCACCGCGGGCAGTGATTTTATTTCGGGCGGCGCGGGCAACGACACCCTGGCCGATAATTACGGTGCCAACGAGCTGCGCGGCGGGGCGGGCAATGATACCATAACCGTTGGCAACGGCTCGGCGGGCAGCATATTAAACGGTGGCGAGGGCGATGACATGCTGGTTTCGGGCTGGGGCAGTGACACCCTGATTGGTGGCTCGGGTTATGACACCCTGAGCGGTGGCTTGGGCGATGACACCCTGTTTGGCAAAAAAGGCCGCGATGTGCTGGATGGCGGCGAAGGCAACGACCTGATCGATGGCGGCGCGGGGTCTGATCTGCTGACCGGCGGCATCGGCAATGATGTGTTTGTGTTTCGCGCCGCCGAGATCGGCCGCGACCATATTACCGATTTCGAAGACGGCACCGACCTGATCCGCATTGAGGGCCTAAGCAGTTTTGCCGACCTGACCCTGACCGCCAATAACGGCGACACCTGGATCACCGCCGACGGCATGAACGGCCAGATCATTGTCGATGGCACCGATATCGCCAGCATCGACGCCTCTGATTTCCTGTTTGTCTAAAATTTTAGAAAACAACCGTGCAAAAGCGGTTAAACTTTGGCGCTAACCGTAGGGGCTGGCGGTGATAGGGGGTATCTGTTTGCCAAAGACGGTCGCGCCGGGTCAGCTTGTGGCCAGCCCCATCACCACCACCCCCGCCGCCACGATAAAGCCGGCGATCAAGCGGCGTTTCCACGGGCGCTCTCCCAGCCAGAGCACGCCGATCAGGGCGGCAAACACCACCGAGGTTTCGCGCATGGTTGAAACCAGCGCCAGCGGCGTAAAAGATTTGGCATAGATCACCAACCCGTAGGCCACCGCCGAAATCAGCCCGCCCAGCAGGCCCAGCAACAGCGTTTTGCGCGCCACCAGCCGCCGGCTGGCCCCGAGCCGGTGAAACACGAACCCGACCACGAAAATCTCGGATATAAACAGCCAGCCGATATAGCCCGAGGCACTGCCCGCCAGCCGCACGCCCAGGCCGTCAACCAGCGAATAGCTGGCGATCATCACCCCCGTGGCCATAGCGGTAACAACCGCCAGCGGCGGGGTCGGGCCGCGAAACAGGTTGCCCGATAGCAAAAATATCCCGCCCGAGGTCACCAGCACCCCAAGCCATGCCAGCGGTGGCAGGCTTTCACCGGCAAAGACCTGCGCCCCCACCGCCACCAGCACCGGTGCCATGCCGCGCGCAATCGGGTAAACATGGCTTAAATCGCCCAGCCGGTAGCTGTGATAAAGCAAAAAATAATAGCCGAAATGAATAACGGTTGACGCCGCAATATAGGCCCAGCTAACCAGAGACGGCATGGGTGAAACGCTGGCCAGCGCCAGCCCCAACACCACATGCCCGCCCGCGATCAGCCCCATAATTGCCAGCCGGTCGGCGCTGGCTTTTACCAGCGCGTTCCAGAGCGCATGCAGAACCGCCGCGCCCAGAACAAGGGCCAGCCCGAAGGCGGTTATGGTTTTTCACCCCGGGCAAGACGGGCGTTGATATCCGCGATCACCGCCGGCAGGTCAACCAGCGAATCGATCACATAATGTGCGCCTGACTGCGCCAGTATTTTGCGGGTATGGGCCATGCGGCGCTTAATTTCGGCGGCGCTCAGGGTGGCTTCCTCGTCCAGCGAGTTGATGTTCATATAGTTGGAATAGCGCACCAGCCCCACCCCCCAGCAGCCCGCATTCAGCGCCTCGCCAATGCCCGAAACCGTGTCGTCGCATTTGACCACGCTTTTGATCTCGGAAATCCCCATCAGGTCGAGGTTTTTCCAGACCATATGCGGGGCAGGGCGGGCGCCGTTAATAACCTCGTCGCCGGCTACTGTTGCGTCGGGGGTGAAGCCCTGTTTAATGGTGTCTTCCAGCAGAATATCGACCATAGAGCGCACAAAACCGGTAGAGGCCCCGATTTTAAGCCCCTGCTTTTGCAGCGCGTTCAGCACATCCAGCACACCCGGCAGGGCGGTGGTGTATTGGCGCAAACAGGCCAGTTGCGCGGGCACGAAATCGGCGAACATCGCGTCTACGTCACTTTGCGCGGGGGGCTTGCCCTTGATGCTTTGCCAGCGCGCCGCGATTACCGGGTCTTCGGTCAGCATTTTTATATGCAGGTCCTTGCGCAGGCCCATCGGGCCGCGGGCCTCCTCCATGCTGATCTCGACCCCCTGGTTTGTGAACACCTCTACAAACACCACGGCAGGGGCAATGACATAGGCATCGGCAATGGTGCCGCTCCAGTCCAGCACCAGCGCCTGAACGGGGCCGCGATAGCTGCGCGAATAGGTGTAGTTTGCGAATTGGGTCATGGTTTTGGTCCTTTGCGGGGGGGTTAGCTGGCCAGTTTGGCGCGTTCAACCAGGGCGGCTTTGGGCGGGTGGGCATTGGATACGCCCATTTCTTGCAGGGTTTCGCGCGCGGCTTCAACCACGCGGTGCATGATGTTGGCATCCATCTGGCCAATACAGCCGATGCGGAAGCTGTCAACCACCGTCAGCTTGCCGGGATAGATGATAAACCCCTTTTGCTTCATGGTTTCATAAAAGGTGGTGAAATCGAACGCCGGATGCGCGGGGGTGAAAAAGGTAACGATTATCGGCGACAACCAGCGGTTTTTCAGCAGGGTTTCAAAGCCGAGCGCCCGCATGCCGTCGACAAGCACATCGCGGTTGCGGCTATAGCGCGCGCCACGGCCAGCAACGCCGCCCTCGGCCTCGTGCGCCTTTAGCGCCGCCAGAAATGCCACCACCACATGGGTGGGCGGGGTAAAGCGCCACTGGCCGGTTTTGTTCAGGGTCGCCCATTGCGCGTGCACATCCAGCGACAACGAGTGGCTGCACCCCTTCGCGGCTTCAAGCGAAGTTTTGCGGGCGATGACAAAGCCAAAACCGGGCACGCCCTCGATACATTTATTGGCCGAAGAAACCAGCGCCTCGAACCGCACACCATCAAGCGGCAATGCCCCGAACGCGCTCATGCTGTCTATCAGCAGGCGGCGGTTTTCGCTATAAACCACGTCTGAAATCTCTTGCACGGGGTTTAAAATGCCCGAACTGGTTTCGCAATGCACAACCACCACATCGGTGATATCGGGGTCGGCGCGCAGGGCGGCGCGCAGCTCGGCCCCGCGTGGCGGCATGTAATCGCCCTTGTCGATCACCACATGGTTGCGGCCGAGATAGGCCAGCGTTTGGGCGATGCGCTGGCCGTAGGCGCCGTTGCTTAACACCAACACCTTGCTGTCAGGGCGGGTAAACGACCCCAGCATCGCCTCGACCGAAAACGTGCCGCTGCCCTGCATCGGCACGCAATCATAGGCGCCGGTTCTATCACCAACCATCGCCAGCAACCGCGCCCTGATCTCGGCGGTAACCGCGCGAAAATCGGCGTCCCAGCTGCCCCAGTCGCGCAGCATAGCCTGTTTGACCGCCGCCGAGGTGGTTAGCGGCCCCGGGGTAAGTAAAAACGGTTCGCCAAGCGCGGGGTCGGGGAAAACTTGTGCCATCGTTTGTCCTGCCAAGTAAGATTTCGGGCAGAGTATCGCGGCGCGGGTTGCATTTGTAAAATCGTTATTATAGATTATTATATAAACCGAACTTATGGGTTATATTGTGCGCTATGTCCAGCTTCGAGCCTTTCACTATGTCGCCACCCGCGGCGGGTTTTCGCGCGCGGCCGAGGCGCTGTTTTTAACCCAACCTGCGATCTCGGATCAGGTGCGCAAGCTAGAGGACACCTATGACATCTTGTTGTTTGATCGCCACAAGCGACAGGTCAAATTGACCGAAAAAGGCAGGGATCTTCTAGAAATAACCAATAAAATGTTCGATTATGAACAGCAAGCGCTGGATTATCTTAATGAATCGCGTGCGCTGGCGGCGGGCACACTGCGGATAATGGTTGATTCGGCCTATCACGTTACCCCTCTGTTAAGGTCGTTTCAGGCGCGCTACCCCAAGATTAAAATCTCGCTCAGGGTCGGCAATTCGGATGATGTCACCGCCGCGCTCACCGCCTACAGGGCCGATATCGGTGTGCTTGGCGCGCTGGGTGATCGCCATGATTTCGAGGTTGTGCCGCTGGGCGCAACCCCGCTAATTGCCTTTGCCGCCAAATCCGGCGCGCAGGCGGGCAAAAGCACCATGAGCTATGCCGAGCTAGCCACCTGCCCGCTGGTGATGCGCGAAAAAGCCTCGAAAACCCGACAAAAGCTGGAGCAGGCGGCGCGGGCGGCGGGGGTTGCGCTGACCGCCACCATCGTCGCCGAGGGCCGCGAGGCGGTGCGCGAAATTGTGGCGGCGGGCAACGGGGTCGGCTTTGTATCGATCGCCGAATTCGGGCAGGATGCGCGGTTGTTTGCCATCAAACTGCCCGCCCCCGCCCCGATGATGCCGGAAACCCTGATCTGCATGAAAGCCCGGCGCGAGCGCAGGTTGATAAAGGCATTTATGACCCTGGCCAAAGCGGCCGACCGGTAGCGGTGCTAGCCCTCGTCCAACGTTGGGGGTTCCGCCGCGGCTGCCACCATTTCAGGCATGATGATTTTTTCCATTACGTCGTCGGTAATCGCGCCGATATGCCGGTGGGTGATGATACCGTTGGCGTCGACCACGAAGGTTTCGGGCATGCCGTAAACCCCCCAGTCGATCGCGGTGCGCCCGCGCTTGTCTTGTGATACGGTGACAAAAGGATTGCCGCCTGACTCGAGATAGGACAACCCGTTATTGTCTTTGTAATCAATGCCGTAAATCACGCCGCCGGCCTTGGCCATTTTTACCAGTGTCGGGTGTTCCAGCCGACAGCCCGAACACCAACTGGCCCAGAAATTCACCAGTTTTACTTGCGGAGTGCGCAGGATCTCGGATGTGAGCAGCGGAAAGGCGCCAAGCGGGGTCAGCGTTAGTGCCGGTGCCTCGCGCCCGATCATGGTTGAGGGCAGATTGTCGGCGTTTTCGCGCCCGATCGCCACAAAGAACAAGCCGAAAATGCCGAGAAACACCAGCGGCGGCGTGAAATAAAGCAGCGCTGTTTTGGTTTTACTCATGTGTTCTTTTGCTCCGGTTTCGGGTTTGAACGGCATTGCCGGGCAGGCTCACAAATGCGGCCCCCGACTTGCGCCGTGACTTGTGCTGTTTCAAGCATTTACGCGCCCGCATGTCGTTGATGTGGCGCAAGTTCCGGGTTTTTGGCAAAAATATTTCTGGCAGGCCTGCAAAAAACCGCTGTCGAGGCGACCGGGTATGCCCGCGCTGCTATTTACCGCCAAAGACCGGTGGGCGCTTTTCGCGCATCGCCGCCAGCCCCTCGGCATGGTCGGCCGAACCAAAACACGCCCGCACCCGCGTTTTGGCCGCGGTTTCATCCAGCGTGCCACGGCTGATTTCAAGGATTGTGCGTTTCATCCCCTGCACCGCCAGCGGGGCGAGGGCGGCGATGGTGGCCGCCATCGAATCGGCGCGGGTTTTTAGCGAGTCGGCGGCCACAAGCGCATCCAGAAATCCGGCATCCAGCAGGGCGGGGGCGTCAAACTTTTCGGCCAGCAAAAACAGCCGCCGCGCCATTTGCGGCCCCAGCCGCTGGACCGCGCGGCCAATGCCGGCGGCCTCGTAATGGATGCCGAGCTTCGCGGGGGGCACAAACATTTTCATCCCCTGCACCCCGATGCGAAAATCACAGGCCAGCGCCAGCTCGACCCCGCCGCCGAACACCCCGCCATTGAGTGCGGCAATTACCGGCGCCCCAAACCGCTCGAGCGTGTCGCAAAGCCGGGTCAGGGGGTTATTTTGCCAATCCGCGACGCCGAGTTCGTCAAGCGAGGCCCCGGCGCAAAAGCTGCGGCCGGTGCCGGTGATGATAACCGCGCGAATATCGCTATCGGCCCAGCGGTCCAGCACCGCCACAATATCCGCCATCGCTGCCTGGGTCAGGGCGTTATGCGCCGCGGGGCGGTTAAGGGTTATGCGGCCGATAAAGCCGGTCTTACGCGCCTCGATCACAATTCAAAGCTCGCAAATATCGGCGCGTGGTCCGAGGGGCGCTCCCAGCCGCGTGCGGGGCGCAGAATGCGGCTTGAATGGGCTGTGGGGGCGATATCGGATGTGGCCCAGATATGGTCAAGCCGGCGGCCTTTGTCGGCGGTATCCCAGTCTTTGGCGCGGTAGGACCACCAGCTATAAAGCTTGTCTTCGGGGATATCCTGGCGGGTGATATCGACCCAGTTGCCCGATTGCATTACCGCCTTCAGGTGCGCGACCTCGACCGGGGTGTGCGATACGATTTTCAGCAGTTGTTTGTGCGACCAAACGTCGTGCTCAAGCGGCGCGATGTTGAGGTCGCCGACCAGCACCGAGTTTTGCGGCGGTTCAGCGCCAAACCAGTCGCGCATCTCGGTTAAAAAATCGAGCTTGTGGCCGAATTTTTCGTTGATCTCGCGGTCGGGTTTATCACCGCCGGCGGGCACATAAAAGTTGTGGATGGTCATGCCGTTATGCAGCCTTGCGGCCACATGCCGCGCATCGCCGCGGGCGCAAAAATCACGATGTCCGGCATCGTTTATCGGTAGCCGCGACAGGATCGCCACCCCGTTATAGCCCTTTTGCCCGCGCCCGATCAGGCTATAGCCGAGCGCGGCAAAGCCTTTGGTTGGCATCAGTTCCAGCGGTGATTTGCACTCTTGCAGGCATAAAATATCGGGGGCCTCCTCGCGCAAAAGTTTCAGCACGAGGTCTTCGCGCAGGCGGATCGAATTGATATTCCATGTGCAAATGGTGATCGGCATCTGGGTCTCCGGTGTTTTTCAGCCCGCAAGATAGCGCCGCCACCCAAAAAGCACCAGCGCCAAAAAAAGACCCGCCCCACAAGGGCAGGCTCAAGTTCAGGGAGAAACTGTAGGGTGGGGTTTTACCCCACCATCACGCCGCCAGCCGATACCCGCCGCTTTCGGTCAGCAAAATGCGGGCATTGGATGGGTCGGGCTCGATCTTCTGGCGCAGGCGGTAAATGTGGGTTTCCAGCGTGTGGGTGGTGACCCCGGCATTATAGCCCCAGACCTCGTGCAGCAGCACATCGCGGGCGACCACACCGTCTGAAGCGCGGTAAAGAAACTTAAGAATATTGGTTTCTTTTTCGGTCAGGCGAATTTTGCGCTCGTCCTCGGCGACCAGCATTTTGGCGGCGGGCTTAAAGGTATATGGCCCGACGGTAAACACCGCATCCTCTGATTGCTCGTGCTGGCGCAGTTGCGAGCGAATACGCGCCAGCAGCACCGGAAACTTGAACGGCTTTGACACATAATCATTGGCGCCCGCATCCAGCCCCAAAATGGTGTCGCTGTCGGTATCGTGGCCGGTCAGCATTAAAATCGGGGCTTTTACGCCCTGTTTGCGCATCAGGCGGCACAGCTCGCGGCCATCCATATCGGGCAGGCCCAC
>CAYWXQ010000079.1:0-10761 GCA_964462475.1 uncultured Rhodobacterales bacterium
TTGAATCGGTGCTTGAAATCCTGCGGGTCGAGCAGGAAAACGGCACCCTGCACGGGGTGATTGTGCAGTTCGGCGGCCAGACACCGCTGAAACTGGCCAATGATCTGGAAGCGGCGGGCATACCTATTTTGGGCACCACGCCCGATTCGATTGATTTGGCAGAGGACCGTGAGCGCTTTCAGCAGTTGCTCAATGATCTGGGCCTGAAACAGCCCTATAACGGCATCGCCACCAGCCCTGAACAGGCGATGGAAATTGCGCAGGATGTCGGCTATCCGCTGGTGATCCGGCCCTCATATGTGCTGGGCGGCCGCGGCATGGAGATCGTGCGCGACGACGCCCACCTCAAGCGCTATATAAACGAGGCGGTCAAGGTTTCGGGTGATAACCCCGTGCTGCTCGACAGCTACCTGACCGGCGCGATCGAGGTTGATGTAGACGCACTTTGTGATGGCAAAGCCGTGCATGTGGCCGGCATTATGGAGCATATCGAGGAAGCCGGTGTGCATTCGGGTGACAGCGCCTGTTCGCTGCCGCCCTATTCGCTTAGCCGCGAGCTGATCGAGGAAATGAAGCGCCAGACCGAGGCGATGGCCATTGGCCTGAAGGTGGTTGGCCTGATGAACGTGCAATTCGCGATCAAAAACAACGAGATTTTCGTGCTCGAGGTCAACCCCCGCGCCAGTCGCACCGTGCCCTTTGTGGCCAAGGCGGTCGGCTCGCCGATCGCCTCGATTGCAGCACGGGTTATGGCGGGGGCCAAGCTCTCTGAATTTGATCTCAAATCGCCCGACACCAAGAACTATGCGGTCAAAGAGGTGGTGCTGCCCTTTGCGCGCTTCCCGGGCGTTGATACCCTGCTCGGGCCCGAAATGCGCTCAACCGGCGAGGTCATGGGGCTGGATACCACGTTTTCAAAGGCGTTTTTGAAGGCGCAGATGGGCGCGGGCACAGAGCTGCCAAGCAGCGGCACGGTGTTTGTGTCGATCAAAGCGGCCGACAAGGGTGATTTGGTGCTGGAAGCGGTGCGCATTGTCACGGATCTTGGTTTTGCAATCAAAGCCACCCGTGGCACGGCGGCGTTTTTGAAAGAAAACGGACTGGCCGCCGAGGTTGTCAACAAGGTCTATGAGGGCCGCCCCGATATTACAGACCTGATGAAAGACGGCGGTATCGATCTTGTGTTCAACACCACCGAGGGCGCGCAATCGGTCGATGACAGCCGCGAGATCAGGCGCATCGCGCTTTATGACCGCATCCCCTATTACACCACCGCCGCAGGGGCGCGGGCGGCGGCGCGGGCGATGCAGGTGCGGGCCACCGGCGAGATCGAGGTGTATGACCTGCAAAGCATGATTTAGTCAACTGGAGAGCAGCGCGATGGGCCAGCTTGAAGACATGGAGACCTTTGTCACCATCATCGACGCTGGCGGCATCAGCCGGGCGGCAACCAAGCTCGGGCTGGTCAAATCGGCGGTCAGCCGGCGGCTTAATGACCTTGAAGCGCGGCTCGGGGTGCAGCTTTTGGCGCGCACCACCCGCACATCGAGCCTGACAGAAGCGGGGCAGCGCTATTACGAGCGCGCCAGCCAAATTCTGGCCGATGTTACCGAGATCAACACCCAAACCGCGCAGGCCAGCGCCAGCCTGACCGGCAGTATCAAAATTTCTGCCCCGCTCAGCTTTGGCTTGCGCCATCTCGGCCCGATCATCTCGGGCTTTGCCAAAACCCACCCCGGCTTGGTGTTGCATCTGGATTTCAACGATCGGCAGGTTGATTTGGTGGCCGAGGGGTTTGATCTCGCGATCCGCATTGCCAAGCTTGGTGATTCGACCCTGAAGGCGCGCAAACTGGTGGATATCAGCCGCGTGCTATGCGCCAGCCCCGCCTATTTGCAAACGCACGGGGTGCCAACAACGCCGAGCGCGCTAAAGCAGCACCAAATCCTGCACTATGCCAATTCTGATTCGGGCACATGGCAGTTTGTCACCCCCGGTGGCGGCCGTTCTTCGGTGCATTTGCCTGCCAAAATGGTCTCGAATAATGGCGATTTTCTGTGTCAGGCGGCGCTGGATGATCACGGCATCATCCTTGCCCCCAGCTTTATTGTATGGGAGGCGCTGAAAGCGAAAAAACTGGTGCCGCTGCTATGTGGCCACCGCCCTGAAGCGCTATCGGCCTATGCGGTATACCCGCAAACCCGGCACCTGACCGAGCGCGTGCGCCGCCTGATCGACACCTTGGCAACCGCCCTGAAAGACCAACCGCACTGGGATGCACCCGCAGTTTAGCCGCCGCACCAGCCAAGCAGACCGCCGAGCGAAGCGAGGCCACCGCCGCCGGCACGCCGGATTTTTAGCTTTGCTAAAAACCGTGCCTTGGCAGAGGGGGGCTTTAGCTCCCCGAGGTCAAGGCAAACCCGTTGACGTTATGCGCAGCCCATACCCAAGAAACCGGTGCTCTCCCGCCCGTCGGACGTCTTTTTGCTACGCAAAAAACCGCCTCCCGTTGGGCGTGGCCTCGCCTTCGGCTCGGCGGGGCCAGATTATAGGATTTATAGGATCGGGGCGGGGCCCTTCAGGGCTTTGGCTTCGGCTCGGCTGAGCTGTTCTCCATTTTTACGGGTCAGCAAAGCCTCGCGGGCGCGGGCATAGGTGCCATCTTGCCAGAAAATCAGGCAGCCATTGCAGCCCTTGCCACAACAGCCATCGGTGCCAACGCGGTTGGTTTTGAAGCGGCGCTCCGAGGTGCTTTCAGCCACCGACTCCGCCAGCGCATCACGGCGTTTTTCGTAAGCCGGTTGGTTGCGTTTGCCGCCCGTTTCCAGCCCTTGCACTAGTTTGTCGAACTTCACCCGGTTCCATTGCTCGGTGGTTAGCGCCTTTTCCTTGCGTAGCACCGAAAATACAGGGAAACGCGCCTTCAGGTCATCAATATCTTCGTGGTCAAACAGGTTGAACGGCACCTTTATGGTCGCCTGCGCCCCGCCATGCACCGCGTCTTTCACCTCGCCCGTAACCAGCTCAAACCCATACATCCGCAACAGCACGGTTTCGCGGCTGACGGGCGAGACGAAATCGAGCACCTCTCCCGCCTCGAGCTTGTTTTTGACCGCGACATGAAAGGCGTCTGTGGTCACCTCGGTCACCACACCGGCATATTCCCACTGCGCCAGCGCCTCGGTTTGCTCGTAATCGTGGGAATAGTTGCTAAGCCGGCCATCATGAAAGGCCAGCGTATAGCCACGATTGCCCACCGATTCGAGCTCACGCATGTATTTGTGCGGCGTCCAGCCTGCGGGGTCGGCGTAATAATCATCAATCGCCATCCGGTAGGCCCGCGCCACCACCGCCACATAATATTCAGACTTGCCACGGCCCTCGACCTTCAGGCTATCAACCCCGATGCGCAGATAGTCGTCCAGCTTGGGCATGATGCACAGATCGCGTGAATTGAGGATATATGAGCCGCGCCCGTCTTCCTCGATCGGCATCAGCTCGCCGGGGCGGCAGCCTTCCTCAAGCAGAAATTCAAACATATCGGCATTGTCTTCGTTGATATCCAGCGCCTGAATGGTGCCGTCTTTCAGGCGCATCCGCACCTTATAGTTCCAGCGGCACGAATTGGCGCAATTGCCTTGGTTGGCGCCGCGCTCAGACATAAAGTTGCTAAGCAGGCAGCGGCCGGAATAGGTCATGCACATGGCGCCATGCACGAATGCCTCCAGCTTGATATCAGGGCATTTTTCGCGAATTTCGGTGAGCTCGCCAAAAGACACCTCGCGCGCCAGCACCACCAGATCGGCCCCTTGTGCCTGCCAGAATTTAACCGATAGCCAACTGGAAACATTGGCCTGCGTGGAAATATGCAGCGGCAGATCGGGTGCGCGGTCTTTTACAAATTGTAGCACGCCAGGGTCGGCGATAATCAGCCCGTCGGGCTTCACCCGGCGCACCGTATCAATATATTCCTCAAGTTTCGGCACGTCTTTGTTGTGCGAAAACAGGTTCAGCGTCAGGTAGGCGCGCTTGCCGTGGGCGTGGCAAAATTCGACCCCCTCAACCACTTCCTCAAGGCTAAACTGGCTTTTGGTGCGCAGGCTAAGGTCAGGTGTGCCAAGATAAACCGCATCGGCCCCGTAAAGCACGGCCATTTTTAGTTTGCGCAGGTTGCCCGCAGGCATCAGCAATTCGGAACGGTGGGTCATAGCGTGGCCTCAAAATCAGGTAAGCTTGGGCTTTAGCCGATTGCGCCGGTATTTCCAACCCCGTCATGGCTTGATGCAGCGCCGCACCCGTGCAAAGCTTGGCCTTTAGCCGGAGCCAACCATGCGCAAAATATTCGCCCTGTTATACGCCCTGATGTTTGCCCTGCCCGCACAGGCCAGCCCGCCCGATATATTGGGGATCAGTGACCGCGTGATCGGCGCCAGCCAAAGCCAGCTATTTGTGCTGCGCGAGGCCGATAACAATCTGGGGCTTAATTTTTACGGGCTGACCGATGTTTATCTGATCGCGAAAAATATAAAAACCGGCGTTGACGCGGAAATATGGCCGGTTTATCGGGTGCATGCGGCGGTCAACCGGCAACAAGACGCGGTGCTTCGTCAGAGCTTTGCGCTGGCAGACGCGGTAAACCCGTTTGCGATTTTGGCTGACCGCAATGCGCAATACACGCCGCTTAATTTCACCCCGTTCGGCGCGCCGAATGCGCCCGAAACCAGCCTTGGCCCCGATATGCTGCGGGTGGGTGACCGCGAAATTGCCACCGAAACCGTGCTGGGGCTGGCCACCGGTGCGCTGGTTTTTACCGCGGCGGTGTTGCAGCCCTACCCCGAAGGCGATTTTGCAATCATGACCCGGCTTTCGCCCAAAGAGCTGATGCGCGCGCCGAATTTCACCTATGAAGACTGCGAGGTCGAAGGTTTTATGCGCCTGCCCCGGTATCCACAAAAAGACCTGCAACTGGTGCGGGTCTTTTGCATGAACGGCGATGCGCTGGTGCCCGCGTCTATCGTGGTGATCATGCCATAAAGGCCAAAACCGGCCTTTAACTTTTCAGGCCCGCGTGCCGGCTATACCGCTAAACGCATTGCGCAACAAAGGTTCGCGTGGCCACAACACGGCCATCAGATAGCGTGGTCTGGCTGGCCACGGTCGGGCTGCTGCTGTGGCGGGGCACGCCGCCTTTGCGGGCGCAATATCTGCCAAGCCGACCCAGAATTTCGGTATCACGCACCTGATGCGGGAAATACTGCACCAAAATTGAGCCTCTGATTTCGCGCAAACTATAAATCCCCACACGGTCCGCCGCTTTGGGCAAAACCGACATTATTTGCGAAACGCGTGAAATATCTTCGGTAAAGCCGGTTTCGCAGCCTGAAAGTGAAAACGCGCCTAACAATGCCGCTGCTACAACTATTTTCATCCTATACCTCAATTATTGCCACCAATTCGCCTTGATAATAACCTTAACCCCGTAAAGATGGCTGTCAAGCCAGCGGGTGTGCGTGAAAACTCTATTTCCCGTTGGGTGTGAACGTGGTTAAAGTGATGGTATATGCGCGAATTCACCAGAAATTCGCCAACCAAATGGGAGACCCGCATTATGCCCTTTATTCTGGCCATCGACCAAGGCACGACCTCTAGCCGGGGGATCGTGTTTGATGCCGATATGCGGCCCGTGGCCAGCGCGGCGCAAGAGTTCACCCAGCGTTTTCCCGCCTCGGGCTGGGTTGAGCACACCCCCGAAGACATCTGGCAAACCAGCCTTGGCACCGCCCGTAAGGCGTTAAAAAAGGCGGGGGTGAAGGCCGGAGAACTGGCGGCGATCGGCATTACGAACCAGCGCGAAACCACCATCGTGTGGGAGCGCGCAACCGGAAAACCGGTCTATAACGCCATCGTCTGGCAAGACCGCCGCACCGAGACCACCTGTGCGGCATTGCGCAAAGCGGGCCATGAAGCAATGATTGCCGCCAAAACCGGCCTGCTGCTCGACCCCTATTTTTCGGCCACCAAAATCGGGTGGATTCTGGATAATGTTGCGGGGGCCCGCGCCCGTGCCGAGGCCGGCGAGCTGTGTTTCGGCACCGTAGACAGTTTTTTAATCTGGCGGCTGACCGAGGGAAAATCGCACCGCACCGATGCCACCAATGCCGCCCGTACCATGCTATATAACATCCATACCGGCGGGTGGGACGCCGATATCTGCGCCCTGCTGAACATACCGATGTCCATGCTGCCCGAGGTGCTGGATTGCGCCGCCGAGTTTGGCCATGCGCCAGTGCTGGGCGCGCCGATACTGGGCGTTGCGGGTGATCAGCAGGCCGCCACTATCGGTCAGGCGTGCTTTACCCCGGGGATGATGAAATCAACCTATGGCACCGGCTGTTTTGCCCTGCTCAACACCGGCACAACGCCGGTTAAATCATCCAACCGGCTGCTGACCACCATCGCCTACCAGTTGGATGGCCAGCCAACCTATGCGCTGGAAGGCTCTATTTTTATCGCCGGGGCGGTGGTGCAATGGCTGCGCGACGGTCTGGGTATTATCAAAGACGCCAGCGAAACAGAGGCGCTGGCCGCCGCCGCCGACCCCGAACAACAGTTATATCTGGTGCCCGCCTTTACCGGCCTTGGTGCGCCCTATTGGGATGCCAACTGCCGTGGGGCCATTTATGGCCTGACCCGCAATTCCGGCCCCGCCGAATTTGCCAAAGCGGCGCTGGAAAGCGTGGCCTACCAAACCCGCGACCTGATCGAGGCCATGCGCGGCGACTGGGGCAATACAGGCGAAACCGTGCTGCGGGTCGATGGTGGCATGACCGCCAACAACTGGGCAATGCAGATGCTGGCCGACATGCTGGGGGCCGAGGTTGACCGGCCAAAGCTGCGCGAATCTACCGCGTTGGGGGCGGCGTGGCTGGCGGGCATGCAGGCAGGTATTTACCCCGATGCGGCGGGTTTTGCCAAAAGCTGGGCGCTGGAGCGGCGGTTTGTGCCCGCCTGCACGCCCGTGTGGCGCGCCACCAAATACGCTGGTTGGAAAGACGCGGTTTCGCGCACTTTGGGCAAATCCCCTAACGGAATAATCGGAGAAAAAACCAAATGAGCGACGCGGTAAAACTGGTGGAACTGCACCGAAACGGTATATTGGAGTCAACCCATCGCGGGCATGTGGTGGTGTGCGACACCACCGGCGTGCTGGCGGCATGGGGCGACCCGCAGGCGGTGATCTTTCCGCGCTCTAGCTGCAAAATGCTGCAAGCCCTGCCGCTGGTTGAAAGCGGGGCGGCTGACGCGGCGGGGCTAACGCCCGCGCATCTGGCGCTTTCTTGCGCCAGCCATCAGGGCGGGAAAATGCACACCGAACTGGCGCAAAACTGGCTGCACAGCCTCGGAATGGGCGAGCCCGACCTGCGCTGCGGCGTGCAGATACCCAATGACAAACCCGCCCGCGCCATGCTGCGCGAACGTTTTCACCCCCCCTGCCAGCTGCACAACAACTGCTCGGGCAAGCATAGCGGTTTTCTGACCCTGAACCGGCACCTAAAGGGCGGGGCCGAATATATAGAGCTTGACCACCCCGTGCAAAAAGCGGTGAAAGCCGCGTTTGAGGACATCACCGGCGCCGCGTCCCCCGGGTGGGGGATCGACGGCTGCTCGGCCCCGAATTTCACCTGCGAGGTTGGCCATCTTGCCCGCGCCATGGCCAAAATGGCGCGGCCCGATAGCATGGGGGGCCTGCGCGCCAAAGCCGCCAGCCGTTTGGTGCAGGCCATGATGGCGCACCCGCTTTTGGTGGCGGGCGAGGGCCGCGCCTGCTCGGCGCTGATGGCAGCGGCACATGGTAAAGCGGCGGTCAAAACCGGGGCCGAAGGGGTGTTTGTTGCCATTCTGCCCGAGCGCGGCATCGGCATCGCGCTTAAAATCGAAGACGGCCAAACCCGCGCCGCCGAGTCGGTGATGGCCGCATTGCTGGTGCGCCTCGGCGTGGTTGATGCCACCGATCCGCGCGTCACCCGATACCTGCATCGCCCCGAAACAAACCGCCGCAATATCAAGACGGGCGGGCTGGTGCTGCGCCCTGAAATCTTTGCCAACGGCCAACCGCTTTAGCCTTTTGCAAGCGCAGCGCCGCACGCGCCGACGAGGTGGCCCCTTCCTCAGGGGTCGCCGAGGAGGCGCGCGCCCGTTGGTTACCCCCCCGTTGGTTACTACCCCAGGGGCTTGCGCGCTATCAGGTCCACCAGTGCCGACTTGCCCGAATGGCCCGGGCCTTCGTCAATTTCGCGGTCATAGCTGACAAGCTCGACAATCTCGAAATCGCTGAACGCCGCGCGCAGCATGTCTTCGGTATAAAGGTTCTCTAAAAAAGGCGGCCCGCCGGTGCCGTATTCAAGCTGTTTGGGGCTGTAGCCATGCAGCATCAACAAACCACCCGGCTTGACCGCCTGTTTCATGCCGTCAAATTGCGCCACCCGCGCGTCAGGCCCGGTGAACTGGATAAATATACCCGCGACAATATCATAGCTGCCCGCTGCCCAGTCCCACGCCGCGATATCGGCGACGTTGAAATCAATCTTCACCCCTTGCTTTTGCGCCAGCGCGCGGGCTTTCGCGACCGCCACGTCAGAGCTGTCCATCGCTGTAACCTGCAAGCCCTGTGCCGCGATATAGGTTGAGTTCCGCCCCTCGCCATCGGCCACGGCCAGCACGGTTCGGCCCTTTTCAAGATAGCTTTTATGGTTCACCAAAAATTGTGCCGGCTCGGTGCCAAACAAATATCCGGGTTTTGAAAACCGCTCGTTCCACATTTTATTGCTCCTTGTCCTGTGCAAAGCCTGTATACGGCCCCGCCGGCAGATCGGCCAATCACGAATAATTTGCCGCATGATGCGCAGTTAACGCAGCACCCACATGATCAGCACCCCAACCGCCAGCCCCAGCCCCAACGCGCGCAGGCCCAGCCAGCGCGGCGCGGGTGTTTCCGGTGGCGGGGCCGAGGCCCGCAGCAGCGCGGTTTCAGCCAGTTGCGGCAAGAGCGGGCCAAAGCGCGACAGCACCTTTAGCGTGGCAATCAGGTCTTTGGCCATGGCCTTGGGCCCGAGAGATTCGCGGATATAGGATTCGACCACGGTGTGCGAGCCTTCCCACATGTTCATATCGGGATTTATGGTGCGCGCCACACCTTCAACCACCACCATCGTGCGTTGCAGCAAAATCAGCTCGGTGCGGGTTTCCATGCCGAAACGCTCGGTCACGTCAAACAGTTGCGCCAAAAGGCGGGCCATTGATATCTGGCTGGCGTCCTGGCCAAAAATCGGCTCGCCGATGGCGCGGATGGCCTGGGCGAACGCCTCTACATCCTGATGGGCGGGCACATAGCCGGCCTCGAAATGGACCTCGGCAACCCGCCGGTAATCGCGCATCAAAAACCCGAACAGTATCTGGGCATAGGCGCGCCGCGTATTGCTGTCTATCCGGCCCATAATGCCGAAATCAAACGCCACAAGGTCGCCGTTTTCGGTGCGCTTCAGGTTGCCTTGGTGCATGTCGCCATGGAAAAATCCGTCACGCAGGGCGTGGCGCAAAAAGGTTTCGATAATACGGGTTGAAAACTCGACCGGGTCAAGGCCGGTGGCGAGAAGCGCCTCGACATCGCCGAGCGCAATACCCTCGACCCATTCGGTGGTCATCACGCGGCGAGCAGATAGCGGCCAGATCAGGGCCGGCACGCTAAAGCCTTTGTCGTTTTTGGTGTTGGCGGCAAATTCGTCACCGGCGCTGGCCTCGGTGCGCAGATCAAGCTCGGCGCGCACGATGCCCTCGAAATGGTCGATCACGCCGGTGGGTTTCAGGCGGCGGGTGAAAGGGGCGAATACCTCGATCATTTTGGCGGCGAAATGAAAGGCATCAACATCGCGCATGAACGCCTTTTCAATGCCGGGGCGCAGCACTTTTACTGCCACTGCCTGCCCGGTTTCGCGGATCACCGCCCTGTGCACCTGCGCCAGTGATGCCGCTGCCACCGGCCCGGAAAACTCTGAAAAATATGTCGATACCTTGATGTCGAGCTCGCGTTCAACCTCGGCAATGGCCTCGGATGTGGCAAACGGCGGCAGGCTGTCTTGTAGCACTTTCAGTTCGTCGGCCATCTGCTGGCCCACCACATCGGGGCGGGTGCTCATCAACTGGCCAAACTTGATATAGGCCGGGCCAAGCGCCACCAGCGCGCGCAACACGGGTGGCTGTTCGGGGTCGCCCTTCAGCCCCAGCCATTTAAAGGGCCAACCCATGATCTTGGCGGCGATGCGAATGCTGGTCGGGGCTTGCATGGCGTCCAGCGCCACATCCATCGCACCCGAGCGCTCAAACGTGGCACCGGTGCGGATCAGCCGCCAGATATTATGCGGGCCTCTCATATTTTCCAGCCCGAATGCAGCGCGGCAATACCCAGGCTTAGATTGCGGTATTTAACCAGATCAAACCCGCCCTTGCGGATCATGTCGGCGAACACCTCCTGCTTGGGAAATTTGCGGATGCTTTCGACAAGGTATTGATAGCTGTCGCGGTCATTGGCAATGATCTCGCCCAGTTTCGGGATAACGTTGAATGAATAGCGGTCATAGGCCCATTGCAGAGCGGGGGTGGGAATGGCCGAGAATTCAAGCACCATAAACCGCCCACCGGGGCGCAGCACACGGTAGGCCTCGTTGATGGCGTCTTGTATGCGGGTGACATTGCGGATGCCGAAAC
>CAYWXQ010000080.1:0-10586 GCA_964462475.1 uncultured Rhodobacterales bacterium
GTGGAAGGCGGGACTCTTACCACTCCCAAATTTGTTAAGGTACCTGGGATACGCACCACATTTCAGCAGTTTTTCCTCTGGTTTTTCGGGGTAACAAACCCTAAATGAGCCCTATGGAACACGATCAAAAAATCGCGCTGGTCACCGGCGCCTCACGCGGGTTGGGCTATGCCACCGCCGTGCAACTGGCTGAAAAAGGCTATCATATCATCGCGCTGGCCCGCACCGTTGGCGGGTTGGAGGACTTGGCCGACGTGATTGAGGCCAAGGACCAAAGCATAACCCTTGTGCCGCTGGATATCACCGACGAGGGCGGATTACAGCGCCTGTGCTTAAGTATCTATGAGCGCTGGGGCAAGCTTGACCTGTTGGTGCATTGTGCCATCCACGCGCCGCTACTGACCCCGATCACCGAGCTGGTCGACAAAGACTACGACAAAACCATGAACGTGAATGCCCGCGCCACATCACGCCTGATCGCGCTTACCGAATCGCTGTTGCGGGTCGCCGACGGCACCGCGATTTTCATGGACGACCCCCATGACGGCAAGGCTTTTTATGCTGCCTATGCCGCCTCTAAAGCCGCGGCGCGTTCCATGGTGCAAAGCTGGCAGGAAGAAACCAAAGTTCTTAAACCAAGGGTCATTCTGCACCAGCCCGCCCCGATGCCGACTGCCACCCGTGGCCGTTTTCACCCGGGCGAGGAGAAATCCGGCCTCGCCACCCCCGCCGATGAAGCCCGGCGGATGATAGCGGCCTGTCTTTAGCCTCCACGGCCAGACCGGTGTTATTTCGCCGGTTTGAACATCGCCGATTTTCGGATCAGTTCTTTTTTGTCGTCGGGGCGGTTTTCAGATAACACCGCCCGCCCTGCCTGCACCGCCGGCCGCGCCTTCATGCGCCCGAGCCATGCTTTTACGTTGGGGATGGCGTCAATATCCTGCTGTTGCCGCGCCCAAAGCGACACCCAGCCCCAAGTGGCGATATCGGCGATCGAGTAATCGCCGAGCATATATTCCTTGCCCGCAAGCTGGGTATCAAGCACTTTATATAGCCGCGCGACCTCGTTGCGGTAACGGTCTTTGGCATAGGCGATATCTTGTGGCGGGTCGAATTTTGGCGCGTAAACCAGAAAATGGTGCGCCTGCCCCGCCATCGGGCCAATGCCCCCTACCTGCCAGAACAGCCATTGGTCTATTTCAATGCGCTCGCGCTCGGTCTTGCCATAAAGCTTGCCGGTTTTGCGCGCCAGATACTGCAAAATCGCCCCGCTTTCAAAGATCGAAATCGCTGCGCCACCCGGGCCGTCATGGTCAATAATCGCGGGCATTTTGCTGTTGGGCGACACCGCCTTATACCAGTCGGTAAACTGGTCGCCCTTGCTTATATCAACCGGAATTACGTTATATTCCAGCCCCAGCTCCTCTAGCATGATCGGGATTTTCCAGCCATTGGGCGTGGGCCAGAAGTAAAGATCAATCGGCTTGTTCATATCAGATTCCTTTTTTATACCTGAGTAATTAAGGCAGGATATAGGGCGATTTTTGTATCGAGTAATTGACCTCTATCATATAACCGGTTAATCAACGCGCAAGTGGTGCTTTGTCGAACCGGATTGCGGGCCACTCTAAACATTTCCGCTAAAGAGGTCGTGGCCAAAAAGCCCGATCAGGTTTTTATGGAGGCCGGGTTTAGCCGGAAAAAACATGGACCATCTTCACACCCGCACCAAGCTTGTGCACGCCGGCACCCGCCGCAGCCAGTATGGCGAGCTGAGCGAGGCAATTTACCTCACGCAAGGCTTTGTCTACCCCAGCGCCGAGGCCGCGCAGGCCCGTTTTGACCACCTGGGCGACGACGAATTTATCTATGCCCGCTATGGCAACCCCACCGTGGCGATGTTCGAAGACCGGATTGCGGCGCTAGAGGGTGCCGAGGCCGCATTTGCCACCGCCTCGGGCATGGCGGCGGTAAACGGCGCGCTGTTTTCGCTGCTCGAGGCCGGCGACCATATTGTTGCCGCCAAGGCGCTGTTCGGCTCGTGCCTGTTTATCGTTGAAAACCTGTTGCCCAAATACGGGGTCAATGTCACGCTGGTAGACGGCACCGATCTGGGCAAGTGGCGCGCCGCGATGCGCCCCGAAACAAAGGTATGCTTTTTCGAAACCCTGTCAAACCCGACACTGGCGGCGGTGGATATTGCCGGCGTTGCGGCAATTGCGCACGAGTTTGGCGCCAAGGTCGTGGTCGATAACGTGTTCGCCACCCCGATCTTTCAGCGCGCGCTAACCCTTGGGGCCGATGTGATCATTTATTCCGCCACCAAACACATAGATGGTCAGGGCCGCTGCCTTGGCGGCGTGGTGCTGGGCAAAAAAGACTATATTCGCGGCGCGCTCGAAACCTATCTTAAACATACCGGCGGGGCGCTTAGCCCGTTTAATGCCTGGGTCATGCTGAAGGGCTTGGAAACCATGGACCTGCGGGTGCGCGCCCAGGCCGATAGCGCGCTGAAACTCGCCAAGGCGCTGGAAAATCACGATAAACTGGCGCAAACCATCTATCCGGGGTTGGCATCACACCCGCAACACGCGCTGGTTTCTGCGCAAATGGAAGCCGGTGGCACGGTGATTTCGCTCGACATCAAGGGCGGTAAGGCCGCAGCCTTCCGGTTTATCAACGCGCTTGAAATCGTGCTGATTTCAAACAATCTGGGTGACGCCAAAAGCATCGTCACCCACCCCGCCACCACCACCCATTCGCGACTATCCGACGCGCAACTGGCCGATCTGGGGATATCAGACGGGCTGGTGCGGCTGTCGGTCGGGCTGGAGGACACCGGCGATTTGCTGGCCGATATCAAAGCCGCCCTAAATTTTGCCTAGACTTGCAAAAACCGGTGATTGTTCATACTTTAGTAACTAATTGGTAAGAGTTTGTTAGCAGGTCGCGCAAAAGTTGCGGGGCCAATGGCTGGCATGTGGCTCTGGCGGGCCGCAAAGGGAGTGTGCGATGAATCTGATGAACCTGAAAGTTGGCAACGACGATGCCAAGGCGCTGGAACAGGCGCTCCCGACCCGCGAACAGGCCGAGGAAGCGGTGCGCACCCTGTTGCGCTGGGCCGGTGACGACCCCACCCGCGAGGGCCTGCTCGACACGCCAAAACGGGTAACCAAGGCCTATGGCCAATGGTTTCGCGGCTATGGCGAGGACCCGGTAAAAATGCTGCAACGCACCTTTGACGAGGTCGAGGGCTATGACGAGATCGTCGCCCTGTGCAATATCCGCTTTGAAAGCTATTGCGAGCACCACATGGCCCCGATCATCGGCGTGGCGCATGTGGCGTATATTCCGACCAAACGCGTGGTCGGGATCTCGAAACTGGCGCGGGTGGTTGATACCTATGCCAAGCGCCTGCAGGTGCAAGAAAAGATGAATGCCCAAATAGCCAACACCCTGTTTGACGTGCTTAAACCCCAGGGCGTGGCGGTGATGATCGAGGGCGAGCACCACTGCATGTCAACCCGTGGTGTGCATAAGCCCGGGGTAAACATGGTGACCAAAAAGCTGTTGGGCAGCTTTAAGGACGACCCGCAACTGCGGCGGGAATTTATGGATATTGTCAACGGTTCCAAAGCCTAGGCGCAGCCACGCCACCCCGAAACCGGGGCGGTGACCAAACTGTGACCGAATGCCGATTGCGCCCTGCCGAATCTGCCTGTAAACAGCGGTATGTCTATTTGGGAATTCGCAAATCCGGTGCGGTTTATGCGCCTTTCTGGTCGGGTGTTACCGTATTTGACGGTGCTTGCGGCCATCACCTTGATTCCAGCGCTGATCTGGGGGTTTTTCTTTACCCCTAACGACTTTCAGCAAGGCGCGACCGTCAAGATTATCTATATTCATGTGCCGACAGCGTTCTTGGCGATCAACATCTATTTCATGATGTTTGTAGCCTCGCTGATCTGGCTGATCCGGCGGCACCATGTGTCGGCGCTGGCGGCAAAAGCGGCGGCACCGGTCGGTGCGGTCATGACCCTGATCGCCCTGATAACCGGCGCGGTTTGGGGCCAGCCGATCTGGGGCACATGGTGGGTCTGGGACCCGCGGTTAACCTCTTTCTTGATCATGTTTATCTTTTACATCGGCTATATCGCGCTATGGGCCGCAATTGACGAGCCCGAAAAAGCGGCTGATCTTACCGCGATCCTTAACATGGTCGGCTCGGTTTTTGCTATTATCTCGCGCTATGCGGTTAATTTCTGGAATCAGGGCCTGCATCAGGGCACCTCGGTGCCGCTGGTGCGGGCGGGGGCCAAAAACCAGGTGGCAGATGTGTTCTGGCAACCGCTAATGCTATCGTTGCTCGGGTTCTTTTTGTTGTTTCTGGTGTTATTGCTGGTGCGCACCCGCACCGAAATCCGCAACCGCCGCATAACCGCCCTTCGGGCAAGAGAGGCCTGATGTTACCCGATCTCGGAAAATACACGTTGACGGTGCTATCGGCCTATGGTGCCATGCTGGTGCTGATTGTCGGCTTGATTTTGGTCTCGCTCAGAAGTGGGCGAAAAAGTAAAGAAACCCTCGCCATGCTTGAGCAAAAACGGAAAGCAAAAGCCCATGACTGACCCCACCCCCCCCGAAAACGACACCCCGGAAATGGCACCCGAAAAAACAACAAAAGCACCGGTGAAAAAACGCTTCAACTACATTTTGCTGATCCCGCCGTTCATATTTTTGGTGCTGGCCGGTGTATTTTATATGGGTCTTCAGCGGGAAAACCCCGGTGAGCTGCCCTCGGTATTGATCGGCCAACCGACCCCAAGCGTAAATCTGGCCGACCTGCGCACCGACCCTGCCCCGACCGATACCGATTTTAGGGCCAACAACTTCAAACTGGTAAATTTCTGGGCAAGCTGGTGTGCCGCTTGTCGCGCCGAAGCCCCGATGCTGGAAAAGATCGCCAACGAACTTAATATCCCGATTTTGGGGATCGACTATAAAGACCGCCCAAGCGACGGGCTGGCCTTTCTGGACGAGCTTGGCGATCCGTTCATAAAAGTCGGTGCCGACCGGAATGGCCGCAACTCGATTGACTGGGGGGTTACCGGTGTTCCCGAAACCTTTGTGGTCGATGGCAACGGCGTGATTCTGCTGCGCTATCCCGGACCGATTTCAACCTCGATCCTGAACCGGCGCATATTACCGCTGCTCAACATGGCCCCGATCGCCGACGACAATCGCAGCTGACGCCGCGCCATACCACCAGACCGCCAATTCACGCGTTCAAGGCAATTGACTGAAACACGCCAAGGCCCGCAGGCACTCCCTTGCGAAACTTGAGCTAAAACGGAAAGCAAAACCCGATGACCCATGAAGGAATCCCGCCGCCCGAAGATACCGATGCCGACGCGCCGGAAGAGACCCCGGCGAAGAAAAGATTCAACTATTTCCTGCTGGCCCCGCCGCTGATTTTTTTGAGCCTCGCGGGCATGTTCTATGTGGGCTTGCAGCGCGAAAACCCGGGCGCCCTGCCCTCGGTGCTGATTGGCCGGCCCGTGCCGAGTGTTGACCTGCTCGACCTGCGCGCCGACCCTGCCCCCGCCGATGCCGATTTTACCGCCAGCAACGTGAAGCTGGTGAATTTTTGGGCAAGCTGGTGTGCGCCATGCCGTGCCGAAGCGCCCATTCTAGAGCGCATGGCCAACGAGATGAACATCCCGATTTTGGGGATCAATTACAAAGACCAGCCCAGTCAGGCGCTGGCCTTTCTGGACGAACTTGGCGACCCGTTTTTGAAAGTCGGGGCCGACCCGAACGGGCGGAACTCGATTGACTGGGGGGTTACCGGCATTCCGGAAACATTTGTGGTCGATGAAAACGGCGTGATTTTGTTTCGCTACCCCGGGCCAATTTCGACCGCGATCCTGAACAAACGCATCTTGCCCCTGCTCAACATGGCCCCCGACTAGCGCCACGGGCACCAACACGGGCACCCGCGCGCCCCGGCCGCGGCTGGGGTTGCGCCCCCGCAGGCGGGGGGCGCTCGCGCCAGCAGACAGCGGCTGATTTGGGGTTGTGCCTAGACCCAGATCGGGTTTGACCACGCCCTTTTTCCGGCACGATCAATGACCGTAACGCGCAGCCAGGATGACCCCGCAAGACGCTCCAGCGACAGCTGCGCTGTGGTCATAGAACTGCCGTGCAGGGTTGCCATCGAGGTTCCCTTTCCCTGAACAATTACCGTGGCCGCGGCCGAGCAATCGACCTCGATACGATCTTTGGTAATGCGAATATCGGAAATTTCCGGGCCGGTGCTGGAATAATACTCACCGGCTTTCAGCGCCGACAAAAGAGCCTCGGGCGTGTTTTCCGGGGCCTTGACCATGACCCAACCCCCAAAATGATCGGGGGTGTTGAAATGGGCATCATCCGTGGCGATCAGGTTCAGGTGCCGGTCCCCGTTCAACAATTGTTCAAGCGTAAAAAAACCCTCGCCGCGATCATTATCGACGACGCAGCCATAATTGTATATTTCAACGGCATGGGCGGCTGTGATCGAGCGCGCGTCTGCCTCGTTAAGGCCAGACCAATGCGGGTGGGCAATAGACACAAAGGCACCGGCATCACGCGCGCGTTGGGCAATTGCGGCGCCTGACTCAGAGCCTTTGACAGACCGGAAATGCGGGGCATCCGGGGGGGTGAAATCAAATGGAAGTCCAATTCCCAGAATATGCCACAAATAGCCATTTTCCATTTCACCGGTATGCAGCTCTGCCCCGATGATGGTGGTAAAACGATCATTGCGATACGCGGAAGTGTCGGTGATCGGGTAGTCGAACAACCCAACAAAATGATCGGTCATAACGATAAAATCATAGCCTTCCGCCTGATAGCGGCGGCAGACCTCTTTTGGGTCCAGAACGCCGTCGGACCGCGTGGAGTGGGTGTGCATATTGCCGCGAAAGAACTTTCCGGCTTTGGGGAAAAAACGAGTGCTCATAGCGTTGGCTTTCGTATCCATTGTTCACGTTTCAGGTGGGTAAGCAGTATTATAAGTCATCAATCGTAATCCAATAGGGTTGGTGGTCCGACCCTTGTGCGTCAGTGTCGATCCACGCATTTTTGATCTTTTTTCGCATGCGATGATTGACGAAGGCAAAATCGATCCGTCGGCCGTTTTCGGGGGTCGCAAGCGGATAGTAGGTTGCGCCCTCGTCAGGGGCGTTACCTGTCACGGCCCAGCAATCCAGCAAATCTGTTTTGTTGTCATCGGGCCGGGTCAGGCGGTTGTATTCCGGCGCGTCCGGCCCGTGGTTGAAATCCCCCACCAACACGAATTCTTCGGGCATTGGCAGGGCGTGCTTGTCTTCGCCCCACAGCGGGTCGGGGCTGCTGCCTGTCCAGGCGTTGCCCTCATCGGGGGCGCGCGCGATGGTGTCGCGGATTTGCTGTATTTGTGTCAGCCGGTCTTTTGAAGACTTGGCCGAAAGGTGGGTGTTATAAACGCGCAACGCTTTGCCGCTGCCTTGGTCAACCACGGTTTCAAGCATACCCACCGCCATATTTCGATGGTCGGCGATATAAGACTTGGGAAGGGGAAACAACCGCGTCGACAGGATCGGGGTTTTTGACAAAACCATATTGCCAAACTGCCTTCGGGCATTGTTTATGGTGCCATCGGGCTTTTTTAGGCTGGCATCCACATCAAAATATGGGCCGTAAACCCAATAATACGCCGGCAGATAGCTGGCGAGTATTTCGGGCTGGTCAACATGGCCGCTATGTTCCCAGTTTCGCTCGACCTCTTGCAAGGCTATTATATCGGCCCCTTCAACGGCTGCAGAAATTCTTTGCAGGTCATTGCGGCCATCTTTTCCGAGCCCGAACTGGATATTGTAGGTGACAAGTTTCATCGCTTAGCCTGCGTTTGCTGTTAAATTTCCCGCCAATGTTTCTGCATAGTGGCAGGCCACCAAATGTTTTTCTCCGATCGTCCTTAATTCTGGAAGTTGGGTGCGGCACAGGGTATCAGCGTGGGGGCAACGGGCGTTAAACGCGCACCCCGACGGCGGGTTGAACGGGTTTGGCGGCTCGCCCTTGATAATCGCGCGCGATGCCCGCGCCCTGGGGTCGGGCACCGGCACCGCCGAGATCAGCGCGCGGGTATAGGGGTGCATGGGCTTTTCCAACAATGCTTCGCTGTCGGCAAGCTCGACAATGCGGCCCAGATACATCACCGCAATACGCGTTGAAATGTGGCGCACCACGCTAAGATCGTGGGTGATAAACAGATAGGTCAGCCCCAGCTTCTTTTGCAAATCGGACAATAGGTTAACCACCTGTGCCTGCACCGAAACATCGAGCGCCGAAACGCTTTCGTCGCACACAACCAGCTTGGGGCAGATGATCAGGGCACGCGCAATCACAACCCGTTGCTGCTGACCACCCGACAGTTGGTGGGGGTAACGCTCTAGCAGGTTTGGCGGCAGGCTGACGGCCTCGAACATCTCCAGCACTTTGTTGTCGCGCCCGGCTTCATCGCCGATATCGTGGATGTCCAGCGGCTCTCGGATTTGCCTGCCGATGGTCAGGCGCGGGTTCAGCGCGCCCAGCGGGTTTTGGAACACCAGTTGCATTTCGCTACGCAAGCGCCGCCATTCCCGCTTGTTGGTTTTGGTAATATCCTGACCCAGAAATGTCACTGACCCGGAGGTAGGCTCTATCAGGTTCAGCAGCAATTGACCGATGGTCGACTTGCCGCAGCCGCTTTCGCCAACCAGCCCCAGCGTTTCACCGGCAAACAGGTCTAGCGACACGCCGTTCACCGCATGCGCAACCTTGCGCGGGCCAAAGAAAGACGTGCGCGGCCCGGCAAAGTGGCGCACAATGTCGCGCACTTGCATCAGGGCTTCGGGTTCGGGGGCTATGGCGGTCATGGCGTCGTTACCTGATGGTTGCAGGCAACCCGGCGGGTGGCGCTGATTTCGGTAAATTCCGGGCGGGTGCCGATGCAGCTGTCATCGCAGTGGCCGCAACGCGGCTGAAACCGGCAGCCTTGCACGAACTCTTGCGGCGGCGGGGCGGCACCCTCAATCGCATTCAGCCGGCCGACTTTGCGGTCAATCCGGGGCAGCGAATTTAGCAGGCCTTGCGTGTAATGATGCCGCGGAGCGTCAAACAGCTCCAGCACCGGGGCTTCCTCGACCACGCGGCCCGCATACATCACCGCTACGTCGTCGGCGGCCTCGGCGATCACGCCCAGATCATGGGTGATCAGAATCAGCGCCATGTTAAGCTCTTTTTTCAGGTCCGATAGCAGTTCCAGGATCTGCGCCTGAATGGTCACATCCAGCGCGGTGGTGGGTTCGTCGGCGATCAGCAGTTTGGGCTGGCAGGCGATGGCCATTGCGATCATCGCCCGCTGGCTCATGCCGCCGGAAAACTGGTGCGGGTATTCGCCAAAGCGGGTTTTTGAATTGGGAATACCAACCATATCAAGCAATTCAATGCTGCGCTTGGTTGCCGCGCCGCGCGACAGTCCCTGATGCAAAAACAACGATTCCGAGATTTGCCAGCCAATGGTGCGCACCGGGTTTAACGAAACCATAGGGTCTTGGAATACCATCGCCACCTCGCAGCCGCGCAGTTTCGACATTTCTGCGTCGCTGATTTTCAGCAAATCGCGGCCATTGAACAGGGCTTCGCCACCGGTCACCCGCCCGCGCGAGGCCAGCAGGCCGAGCGCGGCAAGACAGGTAACGCTTTTGCCGCTGCCGCTTTCGCCCACCAACCCCAGCGTGCGACCGGCGCTGACCTTAAGGTCAACACTGTCGACCACCTCGATCGTGCCATCGGGGGTATCAAAAACCACCGAAAGATTACGGATTTCAAACAGCGGCTTATCGGCTGTCTGTTGCCCCTCGGGGGGCTGATATGGTGTTGTTTTGTTCATTTCAGTGTCGGGTCCAATCGGTCCCGCAGCCAGTCGCCAACAATGGCAATAGACAGCGTTAGGAAAAATATCACCATGCCAGGTGCCACCGCAATCCATGGGGCCAGTATCAGATAATCACGGCCCACGCCCAGTATCTGGCCAAGACTGGTCAGCGGCGGCTGCACCCCCAGGCCAAGAAAGCTAAGGGTTGACTCCAGCAAAATCACCCCGGGCAGGTTGATGGTTGCCTGCACAATCAGCGTGCCCATGATGTTGGGCAAAACATGGTAGCGGTAGATCTTGAAATTGCCCAACCCGAGCGACCGCACCGCCAGCACATAGTCTTGCTGGTTGGCCGACAGCACCATCGAGCGCGACAGCCGCGCATAGCGTTCCCAGCCGTCAATGCCAACAACGATGATCAGGATCGTCAGACTGTTGCCGACAAAAGCCAGCACGGCGAGGGCAAAAATGATAAACGGCAGGCTGACCTGCACGTCCACCAGCATCATCAAAACCTCTTCGATCCAGCCGCGAAAATGCGCGGCAACGATGCCCAGAAAGCTGCCCAGAACGGCACCGATCGCGGTGCCAATTACCCCGATCAACACGCTTAACCGCAGCCCGCGAATGAGCCGGCTAAGCACAT
>CAYWXQ010000081.1:0-10547 GCA_964462475.1 uncultured Rhodobacterales bacterium
ACTGGCCCCGATACTGGCCCGGAAACGCGCCCCGAAAGCCCCACAGAAAGCCCCACAGAAAGCCGCCCCTCAAGCCGCCCCGCCGCCCGATACCTTTACGGCCGATCTGCAACAGGCGCTCGGGGTTTCTGACCCCGATGCGCTCGAAGCCCTGATCAGGAAGGTATTTCGCGAAGAGCTGACGGTGTGGGGCGACCGATAGGCGGATACCCCGCCAGTCTTGGCCGGTATTTTGGCATTTGCTCCACCCGCTCGATCAGGCTCTGGTGCAGATAATCGGTGCGCGCCGACCCGAAATGCCGCGCTTGGCGAAACAAAAACAGCTTGCTTGACCCCGCATAGGGCCCCAGCATCGGGGCCAGCGGGTTGGTTGGAAAGCGCGCCTCCCAGCCGTCGGGCAGCGGCAAGCCGCACATCTGCGCGCGGGTCAGCATCCAGTGCAGCGAAATGTTTGATAGCTCGCGCGCGGCGGGGCGCTCATAGACATGGCCGCCGACATCGCCGTGGGCACCGGCAAACCATGCTTGTTCAAGCCGCCCGCGCCAGTTTGGCCGGTATTTCCACAGGATCGGGGCAAAGGCGCGACGGTTTTCGTCGGCGGCCAGCGCCTGAAACGCGTTTTTGATGATCGGCGATAGCGTTTCGTCATGAAACTCGGTCGCCATTGGGGCAACATAAGACAGGATCGGCAGGTGCACCCCCAGCGCCTTTACGGTATCCCACACGCCGATCATCTCTATCTCTATGGTTTTGTGCGATAATTTGCGCCGAAACTTGCCCGAGCGTTTGCCGTCTACGCAGTCTTCATAAAGCCGAAACGCCTTGCGGAGGTGTTTTTTATGCACATGCCCCGGCTTTAGCAGCCCGACCTTGGCGATCATACCCGCGATCGAGCGCACCGCATAAGCGCCGCGCGAAAACCCGAAAAGGTATATTTTATCGCCGGGCCTATAGCCCTTGGCCAGCATGGTATAGCCATAGCGGATCGAGCAGTTAATGCCGTGTCCGGTTAGCACATTACCCCACTTCATCAGCCCCTTGCCCTGAATGCCGGGGTCATAATGCACATCTACATAGGGCAGGCTGAGCAGCAGTTTATAAAGCAAACCGGCGTTGGTTTCCTGTCCGTCGCTGATGCGGCTTAGGGTGCCGTCAATGATGATAACATGGGTGCGGGGCATGGGGGCCTCTGATGGTTTTTTGCCAGTATAGCCGGTTTTTGTTAACGGGGCATTCACAATTACGCGCTTGCAGCGGGTTATTGGGGTCTTTCCCTTGGCCGCGCCGCGCGCTAAAAGCAGCGCAACGAAAATTCACGCAAGGGTGTGCCCGATGGCAATGGAAAAGAACTTTGATGCGGCGGCCGCCGAGCAGCGGATTTATGCGACATGGGAAGACGAGGGCGCGTTCAAGGCCGGTGCCAATGCCAAGCCCGGTAAAGACACCTTTAGCATCATGATCCCGCCCCCCAATGTGACCGGTGTTTTGCACATGGGGCACGCGTTTAACAACACCTTGCAAGACATCCTGATTCGCTGGAAGCGCATGCAGGGGTTTGACACCCTGTGGCAGCCCGGGCAAGACCACGCGGGCATCGCCACCCAGATGGTGGTCGAGCGCCAGCTGGCCGAGGCCGGCGCGCCGGGCCGCAAAGCGCTGGGCCGCGCGGCTTTTCTGGAGAAGGTCTGGGACTGGAAGGAAAAATCAGGCGACACCATTATCGAGCAAACCAAACGGCTGGGGGCAAGCTGTGACTGGTCTCGCAACCGCTTTACCATGGATGCGGGCTTTCATGACGCCGTGCTCAAGGTGTTTGTGGAGATGTATAACAAGGGGTTGATCTATAAGGGCACGCGGCTGGTGAACTGGGACCCCAGGTTTGAAACCGCGATCAGTGATCTCGAGGTCGAAAACATCGAGGTTGACGGCCATATGTGGCACTTCAAATACCCGCTGGCCGGTGGTGAAACCTATGAATATGTCGAGCGCGACGAGGACGGCAATGTTACCCTGCGCGAGACCCGCGATTATATTGCCATCGCCACCACCCGCCCCGAAACCATGCTGGGGGATGGCGCGGTGGCCGTGCACCCTGATGATGCCCGCTATGCCCCGATTGTCGGCAAGCTTTGTGAAATTCCGGTGGGGCCAAAAGCGCACCGCCGCTTGATTCCGATCATCACCGACAGCTACCCTGATATGAACTTTGGCTCGGGTGCGGTTAAAATAACCGGCGCGCATGATCAGAATGACTACGGCGTTGCCACCCGCAACAACATCCCGCTTTACCGGTTGATGGATACCAAAGCGGCGATGCGCGCTGACGGGCTGGATTATGGTGCCGCCGCCACCCGCGCCAAGGCGATCTCTGAAGGGGCGGGTTTTGAGACCGCCGAGATCGACGCGCTCAACCTTGTGCCCGATGGGTATCGCGGCATGGACCGCTATGCGTGTCGCAAGGCGGTGGTGGCCGATATCGACGCCGAGGGCCTGATGCTGGAGGTCGAGGATAAAAAGATCATGCAGCCGTTTGGGGATCGCTCAAAGGTGGTGATCGAGCCGATGCTGACCAGCCAATGGTATGTGGATACCGCCAAAATCGTGCAGCCAGCACTTGATGCGGTGCGAAACGGCGACATTAAAATCATCCCTGAAAGCGGCGAAAAGACTTATTTTCATTGGCTGGAAAACATCGAGCCATGGTGCATTTCACGCCAGCTATGGTGGGGGCACCAAATACCGGTTTGGTATGATGACGAGGGCAACCGGTATTGCGCCGCAACCCAAGCCGAGGCCGTTGATCAGGCGGGCGGCAAGGCACTTACCCGCGACCCTGACGTGCTCGACACTTGGTTCTCCTCAGGCCTCTGGCCCATTGGCACGCTGGGCTGGCCCGAAGACACCGAGGAAATGCAAAAGTATTTCCCCACCGATGTGCTGATTACCGGCTTTGACATCATCTTTTTCTGGGTGGCGCGGATGATCATGATGCAGCAGGCGGTTACGGATGAAATCCCGTTTCATACCGTCTATCTGCATGCCTTGGTGCGCGACGAGCACGGCAAGAAGATGTCTAAATCCACCGGCAATGTGATTGACCCGCTAGCAATGATCGACGAATTTGGCGCCGACGCTGTGCGCTTTACGCTAAGCGCCATGGGCCGAGACCTGAAGCTCAGCAAATCCCGCTTTATCGGTTACCGCAACTTTGGCACCAAGCTCTGGAACGCCGCCCGCTTTGCCGAGATGAACGAATGTAAACCGGGTGGGTTTGACCCGGCAACCGCGCAGCAAACCGTAAACAAATGGATCATCGGCGAAACCGTGCGTGCCCTGCACGCCACCGATAAAGCGCTTGAAAACTATCGGTTTTCCGACACGGCGATGGGGCTTTATGCCCATGTATGGGGCAAGCTTTGTGACTGGTATGTCGAGTTTGCCAAGCCGCTGTTCCAGTCGGATGACGAGGCCATAAAAGCCGAAACCCGCGCCACCATGGCCTGGGCGATCGACCAGAGCCTGACCATGCTGCACCCGATCATGCCCTACATCACCGAGCAACTTTGGGGCGATATCGCGCCGCGTGACAACATGCTGATCCATCAAAGCTGGCCGGAGCTGCCCGAAACCCTGATCGACGCTTCGGCCGATCGCGAAATGAACTGGGTGATATCGCTGATCGAGAATATCCGCTCGGTGCGCGCCGAAATGCGGGTGCCGGCCGGTGCCAAAATACCGATGCTGCAATTAGAGCTCGACGCGGCAGGCCAAGCCGCGCTCAACGGTAACATGTTGCTGATCGGTCGGCTTGCGCGGCTCTCTGATGTATCGGTTGTGGCGGCCCCGCCCAAAGGCGCGGTTACCGTGGCGGTCGCGGGCGGCACCTTTTGCCTGCCTTTGGCCGGTATCATAGACGTTGCCGCCGAAAAAGCGCGGCTTGAAAAGGCGATGACCAAGCTGGCCAAGGAAATTGGTGGCCTGAAAGGCAAGCTCGGCAATGAAAAATTTCTTGCCAATGCCCCCGCCGCCGTAGTCGCTGAAAATCGCGAAAACCTGACTCGCGCCGACGCCGACGCGGCAAAAATAACCGCGGCCATCAACCGCCTGAAGGCGCTTGGATAATCTTGAACCCGGGCCTTGGGCTTGCCAACATCGGAACCTGACGAAAACATCGGGCGATGCCGGTGGCGGCCGGGTTTACATGCCTTCGGGGATTTGCCCAAGCCGCCGCCAGCTTTCGATCTTTTCGCGGGAGACCTGAAAATGCATCGAGTCTTCGCGGCTGAAGCCCGCGCCCCAATACCAGCCTTCTTTGTTAAAGAACTCGGCCAATATGGTTAGGCCGAGCTGGGTGCGGCCATCACCCAGCACATCAAGCTGGCCATCGACATTAAGGTCGACCGACAGGCCATAAGCGTGGGTGGAAACCGCGGTTTCAGAGCCACGGATCAGCCGCACGCACAGCGAACCGGCCGAGCTTAGGCGGTCATACAGTTCCGGCTCGAACACTTGCACATTGCGAAACACCTGTTGCAGCGAGATAATTGCGGGCTCAAGCATGGTTACCCGCACCGGCCCGACATCGCGGGTGACGATCATGTCTTTCAGGATCGGGTTGGTCATGGGTTGGCAATCCTGGGTCAGGTCTTGCCGCGGGGGGCCAAACAGGCCCATCAGGTAGCTGGAGGACGAGTTGGTAAGGCCCTCGTTGACGTTGCGCCGATCCGCGATCAACACCACTTGGGTGAAGATGTCCGACAAGCCGTCGCTGGCCGCCGGCGCTTCGGCATAGGTGGTGGTTTCGGTTGCCACGCCGCGTTGCTCAAGCGCCGCGACCTGCTGTTGCAGGGTGTTGAAATCAATCGTTAGCGCCGTGAGCTGCTCACGCATCGTGGCGCTATCTTCGGCGCTGGCAAATTTGGTGGTAGTGAAAAACAGCATATTGGCCAGATACCAGCCGACAGGGGCGGTGATAATGGCGATGGCCAGCAGAATGTTTGCCAGTTTCATGGAGCACCTCGTCAAATTTGCCCCCATGCTAGGGGAAATGTATGTGGCTGTCGATCAGCTTTACCGTGTTGTGGCCGGATAGCAAGATACGCTGCGGTGAAGCTGTCAACTTGAAGACAATTCACTGAAACTACTGGAATTGCTTTGAGAAAATATGTTGCCGGAGCGATTTTTTGCGCCTAGGATAATAAAAACCGGTAAAAAACCACAGGCTCGCCTTGGCGGGCACGCTGTAATGGGGAAAGTATGGATATCAACGTCGAGGCGCTGTTGCTTGAATTCGAGGGCGATTCCGCATGCGGGGATGATCTGGAATACGACCCCGATTTTATCGAGCTCGAAACCGTTTCCAAACCCAAAGAAGAGCAACAGGTCGGCGATTCTGTGCTGGCCGGTGAAGAGGTTGATTTTACCAAGGTCGGCGCGCTGGCGCTGGGCATACTGGAACGCAGCAAGGATTTGCGCGCGGCGGTGTTTTTGGCCGAGGCCAGCCTGCAAACCGATGGTTTTGTGCCGTTCGAGCGGGTGCTGGCCTATATTCACGGGGCGGTTGAACGTTATTGGCAATGTGTTTACCCCCAACTTGACGCCGATGATGACGACGACCCGATCATGCGGGTCAACGCCATTAGCGGGCTGGCTGACCCTGATACTTTGTTGCGCGCCGTGCGCCGGGCGCCGCTGACCGACAGCCGCGCCATGGGCCGGTTTTCGCTGCGTGATATTTCAATCGCCGACGGTGAAATATCACCGGCCGAGGGCGAAAGCCCGATCGACCACGCCACCATTTCGGCGGCGTTTCAGGATACCGACCGCGACACCATGGTCGCCATTCGCACCGCCATTGGCGACGCCCGCGACCATGTAAAAGCCATAACCGCGATTTTTGATGATAAAGTCGGTGCGCTCGGCCCTGACCTGTCGACGCTGGACAAGGCGCTTTACAAGGCGCAAAACGCCATTGCCAGCGTGCTTGGCGGCGATGTTGCGGCTGAAGAACAAGAAACCGTTGACGATGCTGGCAGCCCCGCCCCTGCTACACAGGCCGCGCCGGTTTCGGGCGCGATCAACAGCCGCGATGACGTTACGCGGATGATCGACAAAATCTGCGAATATTACGCCCGTGCCGAGCCCTCAAGCCCGGTGCCGGTATTGCTGGAGCGCGCACGGCGGTTGGTGGCGGCCGATTTTATGACCATCATGAAGGACATGGCCTCTGACGGCATGAGCCAGGTGCGCACCATCGGGGGCATCGAAGAAGAATACTAATTAAAGCGGGGCGTGTTCCCGGATATCAGGAAGGAAGTTAAAGAGATGGCGAGTAGTCAAAAATTTATTGCCAGAAATCGCGCGCCGCGGGTGCAGATCGAATATGATGTCGAGCTTTACGGCGCCGAAAAAAAGGTGCAATTGCCGTTTGTGATGGGGGTCATGTCTGACCTTTCAGGTAAATCAGAGGCGCCGCTGCCCTCGGTTGCCGACCGCAAATTTCTTGAAATCGACATCGATAATTTCGACAGCCGGATGAAATCAATGAAGCCGCGCGCCGCGTTCAGCGTGCCCAACACGCTTACCGGCGAGGGCAATATGGCGGTCGATATCACCTTTGAAAGCATGGATGATTTCAGCCCCGCCGCCATTGCCGCCAAGGTTGAACCCCTGCGTAAATTGCTGGAGGCCCGCACCCAGCTTTCCAACCTTATGACCTATATGGATGGTAAAACCGGTGCCGAGGACCTGATGGCCAAAATCACCCAGGATCCGGCCTTGCTCAAGGCGCTGGCCTCGACCCCGAAACCGAAATCCGATGACGACTCAGGCAGCGGGGAGGACGCATAATGGCTGAACTTGACCAACAGGCGCAGGCAGGCGAGTCTATTTTTGCCAATGACGATTTTGCCAACTTGCTGCAAAAAGAATTCAAACCCAAATCCGACACCGCCAAAACGGCGGTTGAAGAGGCGGTAAAAACCCTTGCCGAACAGGCGCTGGCCAATACGGCGCTGGTGTCGGACGATGCCCTGCGCACCATCGAGGGCATTATCGCCGAGATCGACAAAACCCTGACCGAGCAGGTGAACGAAATTCTGCACCATCAGGATTTTCAGAAGCTTGAAAGCGCGTGGCGGGGGTTGTCGTATCTGGTGAACAACACCGAAACCGACGAGCAGCTTAAAATCAAGGTGCTGAATATCTCTAAAAAAGACCTGTCCAAAACCATGCGCAAATTCAAGGGCACGGCGTGGGACCAGTCTCCGATTTTCAAAAAGCTGTATGAGGAAGAATACGGCCAGTTTGGCGGCGAGCCTTATGGCTGCCTGGTGGGGGATTACCACTTTGACCACTCCCCCCCCGATGTCGAGCTGCTGGGCGAGATGTCAAAGGTGGCGGCGGCCGCACATGCGCCCTTTATCACCGGTGCCGAGCCTTCGCTGATGCAGATGGACAGCTGGGGCGAGCTCGCCAACCCGCGCGATCTGACCAAAATATTCTCGACCCCTGAATATGCCGCGTGGCGCAGCCTGCGCGAAAGTCAGGATAGCCAGTATCTGGCCTTGGCGATGCCGCGTTTTCTGGGCCGCCACCCCTACGGGGCCAAAACCGACCCGGTTGAGGAATTCGCCTTTGAGGAGGATACCGAGGGCGCGGATAGCGGCAAGTATTCGTGGGTAAATGCCGCTTATGGCATGGCCACCAACATCACCAAAAGCTTCAAGCAATATGGCTGGTGCACCCGTATTCGCGGGGTTGAAAGCGGCGGCGCGGTTGAAAACCTGCCGACCCACACTTTCCCGTCCGATGATGGCGGGGTTGATATGAAATGCCCGACCGAGATCGCGATTTCGGACCGGCGCGAGGCCGAGTTGGCCAATAACGGGTTGATGCCGCTGGTGCATCGCAAAAACTCTGATCTGGCGGCATTTATCGGCGCGCAAAGCCTGCATAAACCGGCCGAATATGATGACCCAGATGCCACGGCAAACGCAAATTTAGGCGCAAGATTGCCCTATTTGTTTGCAACTTGCCGCTTTGCTCACTATCTGAAGTGTATCGTAAGAGACAAACTGGGCTCGTTCAAGGAACGGGAAGATATGCAAAATTGGTTGCAGACCTGGATAAACGATTACGTTGACTTCAACGCCGACATTTCGTCGGAAGAGGTAAAGGCACAAAAACCGCTGGCCGCCGCAGAGGTGGTCGTCGAGGAGATCGAGGGCAACCCCGGTTATTACTCTTCGAAGTTTTTCCTTCGCCCGCATTACCAGCTCGAGGGGCTGTCTGTTTCGTTACGATTGGTATCAAAACTGCCCTCCGAGAAAAAATAACTGGTGATATAACCTTGCTGCCGGGGGTCACCCCCGGGGGCGCGACTCATAAATTAGAGACACCATGACATATAGGAGATAACCATGGCTTTTGACGCATTTTTCTACTTCACCGCTTCGGCAGACAAAGAGAAAGTCCCCGGCGAAACCCAGGACGCCGCCATGAAAGACAAGAGCGCTTTCGAGCTGATCAGCTTTACTTTTGGCGCTGAAAACAACATCAATATCGGCTCTAGCTCGGGCGGGGGCGGCGCTGGCAAGGCGACCTTCAAAGAGTTCAGCATTACCAAAAAAACCGATACCGGCTCGCCCGGCATGTTCCAGCAGCTTTGCGTGGGCCGCCATTTTGACGAAAGCGTTGTCGAACTGCGGCGCTCGGGCGGGTCAACCACCGATTCCGGCGCGACCTTCATGAAGTTCTATTTCAAGCATGTGATGGTGCAGGATATCGAATGGTCAGGCTCTGACGGTGATGATATCTGCGAAGAAAGCATCACCTTTCAGTATGGCGCGATGAAGGTCGAATACATTCCGCAAAAACCCGATGGCTCGATGGATACCGCCAAGGCCAAAAAGGCCGAGTGGAGCCGGATCAAAAACACCGCGCAATACGCTGTGTAACGGCTTGTTGGCCGCGCATGTCGCGGCCACCTGAAAAACACCGTTCGCCCGGGGCGCAAGCTGTGGGCGGATGGCTGTTATTTGAAAGGGGCGCAGGGGGTGCATATGTCGGCTGAAGATCTTCTTAAAACCGGAACGCTTGCCGAAACGCTTGACGCCCTGATGGCGCGGGTGCGCAAGGACCCCGCCGACGTAAAGCAGCGGATATTTTTGTTTCAGCTTTTTGCGGTGCTGGGCCAGTGGGAACGCGCGGTCAAGCAGCTGAAGGTTTGCGGCGGCATGGACCCCGCGACACTGTCAATGGTGCAGGCCTACCGCGAGGCGATAATTTGCGAGCTGGTGCGCGAAAAGGTGTTTGCCGGTGAAAAGGCCCCGCTAATCTTTGGCGAACCCGAAGACTGGGTGGCGCTGTTGGTCGAGGCCTTGGGCGCAACCGCACGCGGTGACCACGCCGCCGCCGCCAAACTGCGCGATACGGCTTTTGATCAGGCCCCCGCGATTTCGGGCAGCGCTGATGGTGTGCCGTTTGCGTGGATCGCCGATGCCGACATGCGCCTAGGGCCGGTGTTGGAGCTGGTGATGAATGGCAATTATTACTGGGTGCCGTTCGGGGCGATCAAAAAGCTGGGTTTTGAGGAACCCAGCGATTTGCGTGACCGGGTGTGGACGCCGGTGCAAATCACCTGGGCCAATGGCGGCGAGGTCGTTGGTTTTATCCCCACCCGTTACCCCGGCGCGGCGGCCAGTGGCCGTGATGATGTGATGCTGGCCAAGGTCAGCGAATGGGATGATATCGGCAGCGACACCTTTATCGGCAGCGGCCAGCGCCTGTTTGCCACCGATGATGGTGATATGCCGCTCATGGACCTGCGCGAGCTGCTGTTTGACACCGGTGACGAGGCCGCCGATGCCTGAGCCCGGCGATACCGAGCGCCTGCAGCCCTCGTTGCTGGACCGGCTAACCGATGACAGCCCGCATGAGCGCAAGGAAAGTGTTTACGCGCAGGTGATCGACATCCGCCGCCTGCGCGAGATCGTGTTGCGCGATCTGGGCTGGCTGCTCAACACCGTTAATCAGGAAGGCGATATCGATAGCGACGCATTCCCCTATGCTGCCGTTTCGACCCTCAATTTCGGCATCACCGATATTTCGGGCAAACGCGCCGCCGAGGCCCGCCCCTATGAGCTGGAGCGCCTGATCCACAAAGCGATCGAGGCGTTCGAGCCGCGGATTGTAAAAGGCAGCCTTGAAGTGTCGCTTTCGTCAACGCTGGAGGGGGTGCAATCGCGGATCGTGTTTAATATTCACGCCGAACTTTGGGCGCAGCCGGTGCCGATGGAGGTATTCATGCGCACCGAGCTTGACCTCGCCTCGGGCGATATGAACGTGGTTAAGGGCTAGGCCATGGACACACGCATCCTTAAAAAATACGAAGAGGAACTGGCCTATATGCGCGAAATGGGTGAGGAATTCGCCCAGTCCTACCCCAAAATCGCGTCGCGTCTGGGGATGGACGGGGTTGAAATATCCGACCCTTATGTCGAGCGCATGATGGAGGGTTTTGCCTTTATGGCCGCCCGCGTGCAGCT
>CAYWXQ010000082.1:0-10083 GCA_964462475.1 uncultured Rhodobacterales bacterium
ACGCGGTCGAGCATGCCGTGGTCAAGCAGGTATTCGGCGCGCTGAAAGCCCTCTGGCAGCTTTTCGCGGATGGTTTGCTCGATCACGCGGGTGCCGGCAAAGGCGATCAGCGCGTTGGGTTCGGCGATGTGAATATCGCCCAGCATGGCGTATGAGGCCGTAACGCCGCCGGTTGTCGGGTGGGTCAGCACCACGATATAGGGCAGGCCGGCCTCTTTCAGCATTTGCACAGCGACCGTGGTGCGGGGCATTTGCATCAGGCTTAAAATGCCTTCCTGCATGCGGGCACCACCGGCGGCTGAAAACAGCACCAGCGGGCATTTGCGGGCCACGGCGGCCTCTGCGGCGGCGATGATGGCGTTGCCGACATACATGCCCATAGAGCCGCCCATAAATTTGAAATCCTGCGCGCAGGCGACGATTTTGGTGCGGCCGATTTCACCCTCGGCCACCAGCATCGCGTCTTTTTCAGTGGTTTTTTTCCTGGCGTCGCGCAGACGGTCGGGGTAGCGCTTTTGGTCTTTGAAGGCCAGCGGGTCGAGCTGGGGTTCGTCAACCGCGACTTCGGTAAAAATACCGCCGTCAAACAGGGCTTTGAAGCGGGCGCGGGGGCTGATATGCATGTGGTGATCGCAGCTCGGGCAGGTGTTTTGCGCTGCCTTCAGCTCACGATGAAACAGCATGGTGCCGCAGTCGTCGCATTTGGTCCACAGGTTGTCTGGCACCTCGCGGCGCGAGAAAATCGAGTTGATCTTGGGCCGGACGTAGTTTGATATCCAGTTCATAGTGGCGAGGTCCCCTTGGCAATGCCCGCTATAGATAAAGCCGCGCAGGCGGGATTGCAACATTTAGCGTGGCTTTTAGCCACGTGGTTAGCGCCGCGCGCGCAGCACCAGCATATAGACCAGATAAACGGCCAGCATGGCGGCAGCCGATCCCAGCAGCTCTAGCCGCATCAGGTCAACATTGCGCACGTTGATGTCTTTTAAAAACAGGCTAAGCGATGAAAGTTGCCCCGACACATTGATCACCAGAATGACCAGTATATTATTGGCGAAATGCAGCCCCATGGCGATAGACAGATCACCCGAGCGCGCGGTGATATCGCCATAAATCAGCCCCGCCAGCGTGGCGGTGGCGATCACCAGCATCCAGTTATCGCCATAAAGCACGGGGTTATAGTGCCGCGCGCCAAACAACACCGCGGGCAGCACCCACCACACCCAGCGGCTTTTGAACCGCGCCGCCAGTTGCTGCATCAGATAGCCGCGAAAGAACAGCTCTTCGGCGGCGGTTTGCAGAAATATCAGCGCCAAGGCGGGTAGCAGCCATGGCAGCCACACCATCAGCGGCAGTTGCTGGCTAAAGGCCCCGCCCAGCAGCACCGGCAGGCTGGTGGCAAGCCCGAAAACCAGCACAAAAACCACGGCGCGGCGGTAGTTTTGCCAATGCACCCGGCCGGTCGGGGCGATCAGGCTTTTAAGGCTGCGGTGGTGCAAAAACCGCAGCACCAGCCACAGCGCCGGCAGGGCCAGCACAATGCCGAACAGCCCGATCAGCACTGTGCGTTTTGATGACAGCGTGACGAGCTCGAACGCCAGCGCATAGCCCGCGCCCAGCTGCACAGACTCGGCAACATAAAGCGCCAGTTTCGAGAGCCCCGCCGCGCTGAGGGTGAAAAAAACGGCAACCAGCACCACCCCGAACGCGGTGCGCCACGGCTCGCAATAGCCCTTGGCGCAGGCGGCATAGGCCTCTAGTCGGGCGGTTTTGCGGGGCAGCATTGTGGTCTCCAAACATTGCCGCCGCACAATAAGCGGGTTTTTGGGCAATCGCAACGCTTGAGCTTGCGCGGCGGGGCGGCTAACCTGCGCAAAACCTTGTGAGCGGAGCCCGCATGCCGATACTTGCCAAAACCAAATTCCTGCTCTGGTGGGCGCTGCCGTTTCTGGCCGCCTGTTCGTTTTCGGCAACCGAGGGCATAATGACCGACCGGATGGTCAAGGTCGGCGGCTCGGAGGTGGTTATCGCCGGCCCGCCGGGCTTTTGCGTTGACGAACGCCTGGTTGACGAGGCCCGCGTTGGGGCGTTTGTCTTTTTGTCGGATTGCGCCATCAACCCCGATAATAGCGGGCCAACCATCGCGCGGGTGCCGATTTCGGCGGTGCTGACGGCGAGCGTGTCAAACAAGGGCCTGCCGGGCAGTGAAAGCGGCCTGCCGGTGGCGCTTTCGCAGTTGCAAAAGTTTCTGAAAACCCCGTTTGGCCAGCTTACGCTTAGCAAAAGCCGTAACCCGGGCACGCTGACGGTGCTGTCGATCGAGCGCACCGATGTGGCGGTTTACGCCTTTGTCGAGGACCTGACCCAAACCACCCGCACCGGTGAATCGCCGCGTTTCTGGCGGGCGTTTACCGAGGTCGGCGGGCGGCTGGTGGCGCTTTCGGCGACAGGTTACAGCACTGCCGACCCTGAACAGGCGCGCATAAAACGTATCATCGAGGCCTTTGTTGCCGCGATGCACGCGGCCAATAGTTAAGGCTGTTTGCGGTAGGTCCGCGCAAGGGTTTTAGGGTCAGCCCCCATGAAATATCGCAGCAATATCAGCAAATTACGGACGCCGCGCCGCAGCCACTGGCCGTTATATCTGGCCGCGCTTGTCACCGCATGTGCCGCGATGGGCTGTAAATGTCCGCGCAGGTGGCGGGCAAGGGCGACGTCCTCCATCAGGGGAATATCAGGGTAACCGCCCGCGCGATCATAAAGGCGGCGCGACAGCAGCAGCGCCTGATCGCCATAAGGCAGGCCAAACCAGCGGCTGCGCAGGTTGGCCCAGCCCGCGACCAAGTGCGGGGCGATACCGGTTGCATCAAATCGCAGCCAAAAATAACCGGCGGTGTCGGGGCTGGAAAGGCAGGGTTTTACCGCCTCTACCCAGCCTTTAGCCAGCACGGTATCGGCATGGATAAACAGTAGCCACGGGCGGGTGGCCAGCGCCGCCCCCTGTTTTAGCTGCCCGCCGCGCCCGGGGGGGGTGCGCAAAAACCGCGCGCCGATCTGGTCGGCGATGGTCTCTATCGCGTCGTCAGAGCCGCCATCAACAATGATCAGCTCTCCGATCAGCCCGGCATCCAGCCCCTCGGCAAGGGCGGCCAGCGTCGGGCCAATACCGGCTGCGGCGTTTAGCGTCGGGATAATGACGGAGATCGGGGCGGACATGGCGGCTTTCGGGCTGGCAATGGCGAGGTTTGCCCCTATATTAACGGCATGACCAAAGGATACCATGATAAATCGCGGCAATTGCTGCGCATTTCGGGCGCTGACCGGATGAGCTTTTTGCAAGGGCTGGTCAGCAACGATGTGAACAAGCTGGCCGTAGGCCCGGTTTATGCCGCCTTGCTGGGCGCGCAGGGCAAATACCTGTTTGATTTTTTCCTGATCGCTGACGGCGATGGGGTGCTGCTGGATGTCGCCGCCGATCGCGCGCCGGCACTGGCGCAACGGCTGAACATGTATCGGCTGCGCGCCGATGTGGCTGTTGGGGCCGATGACCGCCCGATCTGGCGCGGCATTGGTGCGTTGCCTGCGGGCGCTGTGCAAGACCCGCGCCACGGGGCGATGGGCTGGCGGCATTACGGGGCGCTGGATGTTGCGCCGCTGCCCGACGACCATTTCGAGGCGCTGCGGGTTGAGCATATTATCCCCGAGCCGGAACTGGTTGAAAACGAGAGTTATATTCTGGAAGCCGGATTCGAGCGCCTGAACGGGGTTGATTTTCGCAAGGGGTGCTATGTAGGGCAGGAAATCACCGCGCGGATGAAGCATAAAACCGAGCTTAAAAAAGGCTTGCGGCGGGTTAAAATCAGCGGCGTGGCGGCGTTTGGCACCCCGATCACCGCAGGCGGTAAACCGGCTGGCACGCTATTTACCAGCGTGGGCAGCCACGGTCTGGCGCATTTGCGCTTTGACCGCGCGGGCGGCAATATGCAGGCCGCAGACGCGATCTTGACCTTGGACTAGAGCCAAAGCGGCGCGGAAAAGCTGCGTTTGTGGTCCGGTTGCGTGCGCGCCGCGCCGGAACCACGGCGCATGGGGTGGCTGTCGTCAGGGGGTGCCCTAACCTTGGGGGGCGATGATCGCGCAGTCTGACAGGCGTGATTGCAGCCGGTCGCAGGCTTTGGCGGCTGAAGTTGCGCTCATGCCGACAAAGCGCGCCTGATACATCGACACGCCTTGCACATTTGCCTGTGTAATGCTGCGCACCGCGCCGCCGAAAGATTCGATATCAAGCAATGCGGTCTGGATCAGCAGGCGCTCGGCTTTGTTGCGGCTGCGAAACGCGCCGACCTGCACACCGTAGTTGCCGGTGGCGCCAAGCTCGGTGGCGCGCACCCGGGTTATGGTTGCGGGCATCGGCACCACGGCGGCCAGTGCCACCGAGCTGCCGAATTGGGGGCGGCGTAGCGGGGGTTGCATCGGCACCGGTGTGGCGAGGCTGGCGACGTTGGCGCGGTCTGGGGTATCGCGGTTGGGCGGTGCGGCGGTCATGGCCGCCGAAATCGCGGCCTCGATCGCGGCAGACTGGATGGCGTCGTCAACATTGCGGGCCATTAGCACCGCCACGGTTTCACGGCGCCGCGCCGGGCGATCGGCCCTTGGCACCACGCCGGATTGCGCTCGCGCTACCAATAAACTTTGGCCGCCTTGCCCCCTTGGCCGCAGGGTTAACCGTGGCAGCGGCACCACTGCCGCCCGCGCCGGCGAGCGTTTGAACCCCATATCCATCAGCTCGGCCACCCGGGCGTTGCGCTGGCTGGTAGAGGTGCCGCCAAACATAACCGCAATCACCCGCTGGCTGCCGCGCCGCGCCGAGGCGACCAAGTTAAACCCCGCCGCCGCCGTGTAGCCGGTTTTAATGCCGTCCGCGCCCTCGTAAGCATTTAGAAAGCGGCGGTTGGTGTGGCGCACCGTGGCAATGCCCGCATCGGCGGATAGCCGCGAAAACAGGTTATAGTATTGTGGAAAGTCGTAAAACAACCGCCGCCCGAGCAGCCCCATATCGCGGGCGCTGGAATAGTGGCCGCGCTGGGTCAGCCCGTTGGCGTTGCGAAACTGGGTGTTGCGCATGCCCATTTTTTGCGCGGTTTCGGTCATATAGCGGGCAAAGGCGGTCTCAGAGCCCGAGATCGCCTCGCCAATCGCGGTGGCGGCGTCATTGGCCGATTTTATCGCCGCCGCGCGAATCAGGTACCGTAGCTGAATGCGGCTGCCCCGGCGCAAGCCAAGCTTGGAGGGCGGCTCGTTGGCGGCGTTGGCCGAAATGGTGATCATCTGGTCAAGCGACATCCGACCGGCCTCTATTTCAACAAAGGCCAGATAAAGTGTCATCATCTTGGTGAGCGATGCCGGCGCAAGACGGCGGTCGGCGCTGCGGGCGTGCAGAACCTCGCCGGTGCGGGCGTCCATTACAAAGGCGGCATAGGGTTGCGACCACGCGGCCGCCCCCGAAAATACCAGAATACACGCAAGGACTATCCCGCGAAGGCACTGTTTCATCATGTTAATGGCTCGTCTGCTCGATTTGCCCATCGGCCCGAATTTCCGGTGCTCGATATGTGTTTATCGAGCCTAGCAAACCCCCGCCACAATAGAAAGAAATATTTTATGCTGCACTGCACAATAAAACTTGACGCGGTGCAGCATCGCGCCTATATAGGGTGCAGAAGATGAAACATGATTGGAGAATCACAATGGCAAACGCAAAAAAACCCGTCAATAAAGCCGAAGAAATCTTTGCTGACGCACAGAAAACCCTTGAAACCAACGCCGACAAATTTGGCAAAGGCTTTGAAGAAGCAACTGCTTTCGGGCAGGAAACCCTGGACGCGCTGGTTAAATCGACCGAAATCGCCACCAAGGCCGCCGAAGAGCTGAACGCTGAAATCGCCGCGTTCTCGAAAAAATCTTTCGACGAAACCGTGGCTGCCGCCAAAGACATCGCCACCGCAAAAACCCCGACCGAGTTGCTGGAAAAACAGGCCGCTTTTGCCACCAGCGCTTTTGAAGGCTTTGTTGCCCAGGCCACCAAATGGAACGAAGCCATGGTTGCCTCTACCAAAGAATCGTTTGCGCCGGTTAACGCCCGGGTAAATGCTGCTGGCGAGCTGGCTAAAACCTACGCCGCCTAGGCGCGCGTATCACGATTTATGAAAAGGGGGCACGCGCCCCCTTTTTTATTGCGCCAATATGCAATATATAAGGCCCGCACCGCTAACGAAGATGAGCCTTATGCGTTTTGACCCCATAAAAATGAGCGACAACGACACCCCCGATGACGGGGTAGACCTAATGACGCGCCCGGTTGAAAAGACCGAAAAACCGCCTCTTTACAAGGTGTTGTTGTTGAATGACGATTACACACCGATGGAGTTTGTGGTCCATATTCTTGAGCGTTTCTTTGGCATGAATGCCGACGCTGCCAACGGTATTATGCTGACCGTGCACATGAAGGGGCTGGCGGTTGTCGGGGTTTATTCGCACGAAATCGCCGAAACCAAGGTGACGCAGGTAATGGATTACGCCCAGCGCAACCAGCACCCGCTGCAATGCACGATGGAAAAAGAGTGAGCCGAAAAGAGTGAGCCACCCCCCCCGCTTTCTAGCCCCGTTCGAGCAGGGGCTGCTTTCTGCCACCAGCCCGTTATTGGTAATCCGGCCAGCTGATACCCCGGGTCTGGCAGGGTTTGAGGCCGTAACCCTTGAACAAGGGTTCAAACCCGTTGCCAATGCGCTTGAAAATGCCGGTTTTCCCTGCACCCCGCGCGCCGAAGGCCGGTTTGGCATGGTGCTGGTCAACCTGACCCGCGCCAAGGCCGAAAACCTTGGCAATATCGCGCGGGCCTGCGCCATGACCGACGGGGTGGTGCTGGTGAACGGCGCCAAAACCGACGGGATTGAAAGCCTGCTGAAAGCGGTTAAAAAAATCACGTCGGTCGAGGTGCTTTCAAAAGCCCATGGCAAGGTGTTCTGGTTTCAGGCCACGCCGATGCCGCCTGATTGGCTGGCCACTGCCGAAATGACCAAAAACAAGGCGGGGTTTATGGCCGCACCGGGCATGTTTTCATCTGAAAAGGTTGATGCCGGCAGCGCATTGCTGGCGCCATACCTAAACGGCCTAAAGGGCCGCATTGCCGATCTTGGCGCCGGTTGGGGCTGGCTGGCGGCGCAGGCTTTGGGGCCGGATGTGGCCGAAATCGTGCTATACGAGGCCGAGCATAGGGCGCTAAAGGCGGCGCGGCTTAACCTGCCCGACCCGCGCGTGCGGTTTGAATGGGCCGATGTGTTGACCCTGCCAAAAACCGCGCCGTTCGATGTGGTTATCTCCAACCCGCCCTTCCATCAGGGTCGCGCCGCGCAGCCCGAAATCGGGGTCGGGTTTATTGCCGCCGCCGCCAGTATGCTTAAACCCAAGGGGCGGCTGTTGATGGTCGCCAACCGGCAGTTACCCTATGAGCACACGCTGGAAAGCCGGTTTCGCAAGGTGGTTATGCTGACGCAAACAGGCGGGTTTAAACTGTTTGAGGCGAGCTTGCCGAGGCGTTAACATCTAGCCCGATGCGGCGGTTTGGCCTATAAGCGCCGCAGAGTTGAAGAATCACCGGAGGGCCCATGGCCGCAAATATTTCTGGAAAGTCGGTGATCGTAACCGGTGCCGCCAACGGGGTCGGGCTGGCAATTGCCCGGCTTTTTGTCGCCAGTGGCGCCAATGTGCTGCTTGCCGACATGGATGAAGACAAGCTCGACCAAGAGGTGGCGGCGCTAACCGGTGGCCTTGGGCAAGCCACGCGCTTTGCCGGTGATCTGCGGGAAAAACTGACGGTAAAAAACCTTTTGGCGGCCACGATTGATGCCTATGACCGGGTCGATATCCTGATAAACGCCAGCCGTCAGGTGCTGCCCAGCGACCCGTTTAACGGCTGCGACGACAGTTTCGAGCTGATGATGCACCAGAACGCCACGGTTAATATGCGGCTGTGCCAAGCGGTGGCCAAACGGCTGATCGCCCAGGAAGACGGCGGCGCAATTGTGAACATGTCGTCGATCGCGGCGCAAGATTGCGTGCCCAATTCGGTGGGCTATAGCGTGGCAAGCGCGGCGCTTGACCAGCTTACGCGCTCGCTGGCGGTGGCGTTCGCGCCCCATGAAATAAGGGTAAACGCGGTGGCTTTGGGCAGCATCATGAGCGGCAGCTTGCACGCGCTTGTCGCTGAAAACGACGACTTGCGCGACGAGGTGATCGCCGCCACCCCGCTCGGGCGCATCGGCGAGGCCGACGAAGCCGCGCAAGCCGCGCTGTTTCTGGCCTCGCCCTGTGCCAGCTTTATAACTGGCCAGATTTTGGCGGTTGATGGCGGGCGCTCGCTGCTAGACCGGATGACCAGCCTGGCCTATTAGGCGGGGTCGGCGGCGGCAAACATGCCCTCGGGCGGATCGGCAATGATCTTTTGTGCCTGCAAATCTACCGTCGGCACATTGGCATGGGTGAAGGGCAGCATGGCCGGTTCGCTCAGACCCTTGGCGTGAATTTCCAGAATGTCGCCGGCGCCGAAATCCTGCACCGAGGTCACCTTGCCCAGCACAGCACCGCCGGTATCCAGCACCGTCAGCCCGATCAGGTCGGCGTGGTAATATTCGTCGTCGGGCAGGCTGGGCAGATCGGCGCGCTTGGCATAAAGCCGGGTGCCGCGCAGGGTATCGGCGGCTTCTTTGCTGTCTATGCCGGAAAGGCGCGCGCCAAACCCGCCCTTGACCGAGCGCACCAGCGCCAAGGTGTAGCTTTCACCGCTTTCGGTTACCAGCGGGCTATAGGCTTCTATTGCCGCCGGGTCGGCGCAAAAGCTTTTCAGCCGCACTTCGCCGCGCACGCCAAATGCGCCCATGACCGCGCCGACACATATCAGGTTTTCGTCCATTTATCGTTCCTCGATTTTGGCCAATAGCGGGTTACGGGCTTCCCATTTGGCGGTTTCCAGCTCGGGGGTCTGGCTGGTTTTAACCGGATAGCCAACACAAAGATACGCCACCAGCGCCCAGCCCCCGGGCACCGCAAGATCGGTGGCTATTTGTTTGGGGTCGATGATCGACACCCACCCCACCCCCAGCCCGTGCGCCCGCGCCGCCAGCCAAAAGTTCATCACCGCCGCCACCACCGAATAGCGCCGCGTCTCGGGCATGGTGCCCGCACCCAGCCCCGCGCCCTTGTCGGTGCCGTCGTCACAAAAAACCGCCAGTTGCACCGGCGCGTCACGCATGCCGCTTAGTTTTAGCGTGGCGTAAATTCGCGCCTTTTCGCCCGAATAACCCTTTAGCGCCTCGGCGTTGGCGGTCTCGAAAATGGCCAGCGTTTTGGCGCGGGCTTCGGCGGATTTTACCGAAATCAGCCGCCACGGCTCTGAAAGCCCGACCGAGGGCGCCAGCCGGATGGCCTCTAGCACCTTTGCCAACAGGTCGTCCGGCACCGGCTTGTCGGGCTGAAAGTGGCGCACATCGCGCCGCCAGCTCATCAGGTCGTGCAGTTGGTCGCAAAATTCTGCGGGGAATTCTTTCATGGCACACAAATAGTCCGGTTTTTGCCAGAAGGGAACAAAAAAAGCCCCGCGCTGGGCGGGGCTTTGATCTGGGGGTATTTATGCCTGTTTATTCTTCGGCAGGGGCGGCAGCAGCTTCGGCCACTTTGGCGGCTTTTTCTTCGGCGCGCTCGACAGCGGCTTTATGCGGGGCGCCCTTTTTCAGGTTTTTGCGGTCTTTTTTCGCAATCACGCCAGCGGCTTCCAGAAAGCGCGATACCCGGTCGGTAACCTGTGCGCCGTGGTCCATCCAGTGTTTTACCCGATCAAGATCGATCTTTACGCGCTCTTCGCTGTCTTTTGGCAAGAGCGGGTTATAGGTGCCGATTTTTTCAATAAAGCGGCCATCGCGCGGCATGCGGCTGTCAGCCACAACGATGCGATAAAAAGGGCGCTTTTTGGAGCCGCCACGGGCGAGCCGGATTTTAGTAGACATGTTGTTCTCCTTAAGATGTCTGGG
>CAYWXQ010000083.1:0-9995 GCA_964462475.1 uncultured Rhodobacterales bacterium
GCACCGACACCCACCTGATGCTGGTTGACCTGCGCCCCAAAGGCGTAAAAGGCAACGCCACAGAGGAGGCGCTTGGCCGCGCGGGCATTACCTGCAACAAAAACGGCATCCCGTTTGACCCCGAAAAACCGATGGTGACCTCGGGGGTGCGGCTTGGCTCGCCTGCCGGCACAACGCGCGGCTTCGGGATTGCGGAATTCACGCAAATTGGTGAAATGATTATCGAGGTCGTTGACGGGCTAGCCGCCAATGGCGCGGAAAACAACGCCGATGTCGAAGCCCGTGTTGCGGCCAGAGTGGCTGATCTGTGCGCACGCTTCCCTATGTATCCCAATCTGTAAAACACCACATTTTGTGGCACACCACAGATTTTAGACGAGATTTATCCATTTTGGTAACTATCCGGTAACCTTTCTAAGCGATACCTTAAGCACAAAGGCGAGCGCGGAAATACCGGAGGCACCCAAATGGGCATACAGGCACTTATATTTGATGTGGACGGCACGGTGGCAGAGACCGCCGACCTTCACCGCGCGGCGTTCAACCGCGCTTTTGCCGAGCACGGGCTTAACTGGCACTGGGATCGCGAGATTTATAGCGAGCTCACCCCGATCGAGTTCACCCTGCCCAAGCTGCGGCTGTTTTCGATCGCGGCAAAACGCAGCGGCCAGCAACCGGTGCCCAGCCACGAGATGATGGCCCGAATCGCGGTGCGCAAGGCGCATTTGTTTTGTGTCTCGGTGCAGGGTGGCGCCGCCCGCCTGCGCCCCGGCGTTGCCAGGCTGATGCAAGAGGCCATGCACGAGGGTATCTCGCTGGCGGCGGTATCAACCGCGACCAAGGCCGAAACCGAGGCCCTGCTCAGCGCCACGCTCGGCTTTCAGGCGCTGGGGTGGTTTTCCAGCCTGCAAGCCTCTGAAAATGCGGGGGTGCCGGCGGCCGAGCGCTCGCTTTATCGCAACGCGCTGGACGAGATGGGCATTGCGGGCCGTCGCGCCATCGCCATTGATGATAGCGCGCCGGGCTGCATGGCGGCCACGCGTTGCGGCATTAAGGTGATCGCCACGCCCAGTATGTATACCGCGTCCAGCCGGTTTAACGGCGCCGATCTGGTGCTAAGCGACCTTGGCCACCCGGCCGAGCCGTTTACGGTGCTTAGGGGCAATACCGATGGCTATGGTTTTGTGGGCCCCAGCCTGTTGCGGCAGGTTTTTTCGCCAAAAGCGGCGGCGGCTTAACGGCTTGTTCACCCCGTTGGCGCATGGTTTGTTAAACAATATCGGGGGCGCCATGCGGTTTATTCAGCTAATATTGCTTATCACAGGCCTTGCGGGGGCGGTGCAGGCGCAACAGCGACCGGTGTTGAACTTTGGCATTGGCTCACTCGGGGCAACGGTTGAGGCCGGGTTCAGGCTGGGCGATAATCTGGGCATTCGTGGCGTTGGCGGCTATGGTCGTGGCGCGGTTAGCACCAGTTTTAACGGCGCGCCGGTCAGCGGCACCGCGACGATTGGCGGTTACGGGGTGCTGGCCGATCTATATCTTGGCGGCGGCGCCCGGTTGTCCGCCGGCGCACTGGCCCCGCTTTATCGCGCCGATATGGCGATTACCGGCAACATAACGGTTAACGGCTTTGCCTTTAACAATGTCGATATTGCGGCCTCGGTTTCGCCCCTGCGGCAGGTCGCGCCGGTTTTGGCGCTGGGGTATGAAAAAAGCTGGCGCAATAACTGGGGCATTTCAGCCGATATCGGCGCGATGTATATGGGGGGTTTCAGCCTTTCCGCCACCGACAACAGCAGCCAGATACCGCAAGGCGATCTGGATGCCGAGCTTGCCGCCAGCAATGCCGAGCTTGGGCAAATTACGATTTTGCCTTATGTGAAGCTCGGGGTCAGCTTTCAGTTTTAGCGCCGCCTTGCGCCACCAGACCACGCACCATACATAGGTAAATTTCCTCGATCCTCTCAACCGACAGCCGCCCGTCGCCGCGATACCATGTGGTAACACCGGTCAGCATGGCAATAATCGCATAGGCCGAAAGCTTGGTATCACACAGCTTGAACCGCCCCGCGATGCTGCCCTCGCGCAAGATCGTCTCTAGCAGGTCTTCGTAGTGGCGGCGTTTGGTTTCGATCAGGGCGAAGTTTTCGGGCGACAGGTTGCGCAGCTCCATATAGGCAATAAAAACCGCGTCAACACGGTCAAGATGAAACCCGATATGAAAGCGCACGAACTGCTCGATCCGTTCCATAGGGTCGGTTGCGGGGCTGGCGCTGGCCTTGGCAAACGCGGCCAGCAGATCATCCATATGGCGATCCATGATCTGGAAAAGCAGGGTCTGTTTATCGGGGGTATAAAGGTATAGCGCGCCGGCTTGCACACCGACTTCTGCCGCGATTTGGCGCATGGAAACAGCGGCATAGCCATATTGAGCAAACAATTTGGTTGCCGCCGCGCGTAGCACCTGTGCGGTTTTTTTACCGTCTGAGCCGGATTTTCGTGCCATTCAAGCCTCGGTTTTTCTTTAAGCTAACTGAACAGGTGTTCAAATAGCAAGCAAAACCATTAGCGTAAATCAAACCTGTCGCGCACAAAGCTGCCGGGCGCGTCCTCCAGCACGCCGGTTACCGCGCCGGGGTCGCGCGCGGCCAGCTTTTTGCCGCTGCGTTTTTTAAGCCATTTATCCCAGTCGCCCCACCAACTGCCGGGGGTTTCGGTGGCGGCGGCCAGCCAGTTTGGCAGGGTTTCATGCCCGTCAACCTCGCCGCTCCAATACTGGTATTTTTGCGCGGCGGGCGGGTTAACCACCCCCGCAATATGCCCCGAGCCTGAAAGCACAAACCGCGACGCGGCGTTTTTAAGCATCCGCACCCCGCGAAACACCGATGGCGCTGGCGCTATATGGTCCTCTTTGGTGGCGACATGGTATAGCGGCACGGTAACATCGGCGGGGGTAACCCCCTGCCCCAGCAGCGAAAATTCACCCTGCGCAAAGGCGTTATCCATGTAAAAACGGCGCAGGTAATATAGGTGCAGCTGCGCGGGCATGCCGGTGCTGTCGGCGTTCCAGTATAGCAGATCAAACGGAAACGGTTCTTTGCCCAGCAGGTAGTTATTAACCACATATGACCAGATAAGATCATTGGCGCGCAGCATGTTAAAGGCGCTGGCCATGGTTTGGGCGGGCAGATACCCGTCGGGCATTTGCGCTTCAAGATCGGTAAGGGTTTCCTCGTCGGCGAAAATCTGCAATTCGCCCGCATCAGAAAATTCGAGCTGGGTGGTAAACAGCGTGGCCGAGGCGACCCGTTTATCGCCAACCTTGCCCAGATACGCCATAAGCGGGCCCAAAAGCGTGCCGCCCACGCAATAGCCGCCAATGTTCAGGCTTTTCTGGCCGGTCTCGTTCAGCACCACATCAACCGCGTCCAGCACCGCTTGGCTGTAGCTGTCCCATGTTTCATCGCGCTGGGCCTCGGTGGGGTTGACCCACGAGATGATAAAAACCGTATAGCCCTGCCCGACCAGATATTTCATCAATGATTTCTTTTGGTTAAGGTCAAGAATGTAATATTTGTTGATCCATGGCGGCACAAAAAGCAGCGGTTTGGCATACACCTTTTCGGTGCTTGGCGCATACTGGATCAGCTGCATTACGTTGTTTTGCCAAATCACTTTTCCGGGCGTTATCGCCATATCGCGGCCAACCTCGAACGCGTCCATATCGGTTTGGCGGATCAAAAGCTTGCCATCGCCGCGCTCCACGTCCTCCAGCATCATCTTTAGCCCGCGCACCAGATTTTCACCGTTTTGGGCGGCCGTGGCCTCCAGCACCTCGGGGTTGAGCGCGAAAAAATTGGCAGGGTGCATGGCCTCTACATAGTTGCGGGTGTAAAATTCGAGCTTTTTACGCTCCGCATCCGACAGCCCGTCAGCCCCCGCCACCTGTTGTTGCAGCCAGTCGGATGTAAACAGATATGCGTGTTTAATATAGTCAAACAGCGCGTTCTCGTTCCAGCCCTTATGGGCAAAACGCTTGCCGCCGGTGTGGTCGTCGGCCGGGGCGTGCTCACCGCTCCAGCGCACCATGGTTTTTAGCCAGATCTGCTGCTGCGCCAACCAGTATTCCTGCGTTGCCTCGGCCAGTGCCTCGGGCGAGGGCCACAGCGCTTTGTTGATCTCCTCTAGCGCCTTGGTTGGCGAGGAATTGTCGTTTTGCCCGTTAAGCGCGGCTTGCCATATCTGCATTGACAGCTCGGTAATGCGGGCGAAATTCTGCGCGGCTTCCTGCCCTTGGCGGGCAAGATTGTCAATATCAACCGGTGGGGTGGGCATGGGCAAAGCCTTTCGTGAGCGCTTGCGCCGGGCGGGCCGACAGTTTACATTTGAATTCGCAAACGCAATTTTTCAAGGGTAAACTTCTGGTGCAGGGCATAAAAGCGATTGTCTGCGTGGCAGGGCTGGCGCTTGGCGGCTGCTCTATCAACGATGATTTGCGCAATTTTCAAAGCACCATTCCGGCACAGGTTAGCGGGTTGGCATGGCCGGCATTGTTGCCGCTGGGCAGTTTTGCGCCGCTCGGGCCGCTTGAACCAGCGTTTGATCCACGATCATTGGCCCAGCGGGCGGCGGCGTTGCGCCTGCGCGCCGCCCGGCTAAAAGGCCCGGTGCTAGACCCCGCCCGCGCCCGCGCCATGCGCGCCGCTCTGCGCAGGGTGGCCACCCCGTAATTGCCACTTTTCATGGCACCACCTTGGCCTTATAAGCGCCCAAACCAAGCGGAGAACCACAGTGAGCCTAGAGCAGGAATTTGACCAAAAAGCCGCCACCTTTTATTCGGTGGCGCAGTTTTTAAGCGAGGGCAAGCTGCCCGAAGGCGCGGATATTGCGCTCGAGCTGTTTTTCATCCCTGCCGATGGCGCCGATCAGCCTGCGTTTTTAAAGGCGCTCAAAACCTTTGGCTATATCGCCGAAGTTGATACTGAAAACACCGAAACCGGCAACCGCGAGGCGGTGCTGGTAACGGTAGATACAAAAATGACCGCCGCCGACATTTGGCTGCACGAAGAGCGCTGCACCAAGTTAGCGCAGCCCCGTGGCTATACCCCCGATGGCTGGGGCTTTCTTGAGCCGGACCAATAAAGGAAATATCATGAGCAAGCCTTTAAACATCGCCATTGCCGGCCTTGGCACCGTGGGTGCGGGCGTGGTAAAAATGGTTGAAACCCACGCCGACCTGCTGGCGCGCCGCGCCGGTCGCCAGCTAAAAATCGTGGCGGTTTCGGCGCGTTCTCGCGGCAAGGATCGCGGTGTCAGCCTAAAACCCTACGCGTGGGAGGACGACCCCGTAGCGCTGGCCAAACGCGCCGATGTTGACCTGCTGGTCGAGGTTATGGGCGGCGAAGACGGCCCCGCCAAGGCCAGCAGCGAGGCGGCGTTGAAGGCGGGCAAACATGTGGTTACCGCCAACAAAGCCATGCTCGCCCTGCACGGCCAAGCCTTGGCCGAACTGGCCGAAAGCACCGGTGTGGCGCTGCGTTTCGAGGCCGCCGTGGCGGGGGGTATCCCGATCGTAAAGGCCCTAACCGAGGGGTTGGCGGGCAACGGTATTTCGCGCGTGATGGGGGTGATGAACGGCACCTGCAACTATATTTTAACCAAAATGGCCACCACCGGTGAAAGCTACGCAGACGTTCTGAAACAGGCGCAGGCGCTGGGCTATGCCGAGGCCGACCCGACGGTAGATGTTGGCGGCATCGACGCCGCCCACAAGCTTAGCCTGCTGGCCGCCACCGCTTTTGGCACCCGCGTCGCCTTTGATCAGGTAAAGATCGAGGGCATCGAGCGCATCACCCTGCAAGACATTAAAAACGCCGCCGATATGGGCTTTACGATCAAGCTTCTGGGCGTGGCGCAGCAAAATAGCGACGGGGTCGAGCAGCGCATGCAGCCCTGCCTTGTGCCCGCCGCCTCGCCCATGGGCGCGCTAGCGGGGGTCAGTAACATGGTGCTGGTCGAGGGCGATTTCATTGGTCAAACCGTTTATCAAGGCCCCGGCGCGGGCGAAGGCCCGACCGCCAGTGCGATACTGGGCGATATCATTGATATCGCGCGTGGGCTGGTTATACCCGCCTTTGGCCAGCCTGCTGCCGGTCTGGTGGCGGCCACAGCTTCCTCGACCGGATCAAACGCCGCCTATTACCTGCGTTTCAGCCTAAAGGACGCGCCGGGCACATTGGCCAAGCTGGCCACGATTTTAGGCGCGCACAAGGTCAGCATAAACCGCATGCACCAATACGGCCATGACGGTAAAACAGCGCCTTTGGTGATCGTCACCCACAAAACCCCGCGCCAGCCGCTGGATGCCGCATTGGCGGAGATTTGCGCATTGTCGGCCTCTAACGCCGAACCGGTAGCCTTGCGCATCGAGAGCCTGTAAAAGATTGCCAGACCCATAACCGCACAAGGATTTTGTTGATGAAATTCGTTTCCGCCCTCGCGCTTGTCGCCCTTGCCGGTGCCGCCAGCGCCCAGGCCACCGATGACAATTACGAAATGGCCAAGCTCGGCATTACCATGAGCGGCTTTGACTGCGAGCGCGTGCTTACGGCCGAACCGACCGATAATGAAAACGTTGTCGAGATCACCTGCGTAAAAACCGCTGGCTCTGACGCCACCGTGGTATATATCTTTACCATCGACGGGGCCGGATTCTCTATCCAGCCCAAATAACCGCTGGCCAAATAACCGCTGGAAAGGCCTATTATGACCGACGACACCCTTTATTCCGACCGGATGCTTTCGCTCGGGCTCGCCCGCGTGTCTGAACAGGCCGCCATTGCCGCCGCCAGACTGGTTGGCGCCGGCAATGAAAAAGCCGCCGACCAAGCGGCGGTTGACGCCATGCGCACCCAGCTTAACAAGCTTGATATTCGCGGCCGCATTGTGATCGGCGAGGGCGAGCGCGACGAAGCGCCAATGCTGTATATCGGTGAAAAGGTCGGCAAAGGCACCGGCCCCGAGGTTGACATCGCGCTTGACCCGCTAGAGGGCACAACCCTGTGCGCCAAAGACATGCCCAATGCGCTGGCGGTGATCGCGATGGGGCCAAAGGGGTCAATGCTATATGCGCCCGATACCTATATGGAAAAGCTGGCCATTGGCCCGGGCTATCCAAAAGATGTGGTAACGCTGGCCATGACCCCCACCCAGCGGGTGCGGGCACTGGCCGGTGCCAAGGGGGTTGAGCCCGCCGACATTATGGTTTGCGTGCTGGAGCGCCCGCGCCACGAGGCGATGATTCGCGAAATTCGCGCGGTTGGCGCACGGATAAGGCTGATTACCGATGGTGATGTTGCCGGTATCATCCACTGCGCCGAAACCGAAAAAACCGGCATTGATATGTATATGGGCAGTGGCGGCGCGCCCGAAGGGGTGCTGGCGGCGGCGGCGCTTAAGTGTATGGGCGGGCAGATGTATGGCCAGCTTATTTTCAGGAATGATGACGAACGCGCCCGGGCCCGCAAAACCGGCGTAGAGGATTTTGACCGGATTTATGCGCTGGATGACCTTGTAATGGACGACGTGATTTTTGCCGCCACGGGTGTGACCGATGGTTCGGTGGTATCTGGTGCGCGGCGGGTGAATGGGTATTTGGAAACCGAAACCATCCTGATGCGCTCCAAAACCGGCTCTGTCCGGCGCTTGTTTTACCGCCAAAGGAACCAGTAATGGCCAAGCCCGAGCAAAAGCGCCCCCATGCTGTGCTTCGGGCGCTCCTGTCTATCTGGCTGGTGAGCTGGGTTATTATCATCGCCTTTTTTATCAGCGCACAACTTGCCCCCCAGCCGTTGTTTGGCTGGGTTTGGGCCAGTATCTGGATCGGGTTTTCGGTGCTCGGCTGGCTGGTAATATTCCGCTTGTTGCGTAAGCTGCGTCGAATGCCCCCCGAATGAGCGCCTATCTCAATGTCGAATCCTCGCTTACGGGCCGCCGCTGGGTTGGCCCCTCGCCCGAGGTCGAGCGCCAAGCCGAGGCCATAGCCCAAGCCACCAGCCTGCCCGATGTGCTGGCGCGGGTGCTGGCGGCGCGCGGCGTGCAGCCCCATGAGGCCGAGGGTTTTCTAGCCCCCTCATTGCGGGATCTTATGCCGGACCCATCTTCACTGAAGGACATGGACACAGCCGCCGCGCGCATTTTTGAGGCGCTGCAAGCAGGCCAGCGCATTGCGATTTTCGCCGATTATGATGTGGACGGGGCGACCTCTGCGGCGCAGCTTTTGATATGGTTCAGGGCGCTTGGCACCGAGGCCACGCTTTATATCCCTGACCGCCTTAAAGAGGGCTACGGCCCCAATGATGCCGCCATGGAAGCGCTGGGAAAGGCGCATGATCTTGTCATTTGCGTTGACTGTGGCACGGTTGCCAATGGCCCTGTGCAAGTGGCTGTTGACCAAGGTGCGGATGTGATCATTCTTGATCACCATCTCGGGGGGGAAACCCTCCCGCCTGCGGTTGCCGTGGTAAACCCAAATCGGCAAGACGAGGACTCCGAGCACACATATCTTTGCGCCGCTGGCGTGGTGTTTTTAACGCTGGTTGCGGTGAACCGCCATTATCGCGCGGCGGGCATTCAAGCGCCCCCGTTGCTGGATATGCTGGATCTGGTGGCCCTTGGCACCGTGGCCGATGTTGCGCCGCTTATCGGCTTTAACCGCGCTTTGGTGCGCCAAGGCCTGAAAGTGATGGCCGCGCGCGGGCGTGCCGGCCTTGTGGCCCTTGGCGATGTTGCCAAAATCAACACCGCGCCGCGTGCCTATCACCTGGGCTATCTGCTTGGCCCGCGCATCAATGCGGGCGGGCGCATTGGCAAGGCTGATCTTGGCACCCGCCTGCTGACGGCCACCGCGCCGCACGAGGCCCAAGCGCTTGCCGAGCGGCTAAATACCCTCAACGGCGAGCGCCGCGAGATTGAAGCCCAAGTGCAAGCCGCCGCTGAAGCCCAAGCCGAAGAGCGCGGGCTGGATGGCCCGCTGGTATGGGCCGCAGGCAAGGGCTGGCATCCGGGCGTGGTTGGTATTGTGGCCTCGCGGTTAAAAGAAAAACTCAACCGCCCCGCCGTGGTGATCGGTATATCCGACGAAGGGCTGGGCCATGGCTCTGGTCGCTCGGTTAGCGGGGTTGACCTTGGGGCGGCGATTTCAAAACTGGCGCGGGATGGCGCAATTCTGAAAGGGGGCGGCCATAAAATGGCGGCGGGGCTTAGCGTGGCGGAAGCCGAGATTGCGCCTGCCATGGCGGCTTTGTCGGAGGCGCTCGGCAAGCAAGGCGCGGGCGAGCAAGGCCCGCGTGACCTGAGCATCACCGCCACGCTTGGCGGCGCAACCCCTGAGCTGATCGAGCAAATCGAAGCCGCTGGCCCTTACGGCGCAGGCGCCCCTGCCCCTCGCTTTGCCATCCCCTCTGCCCGCATCCGCTTTGCCAAGCCCGCAGGCGAAAGCCACCTGCGCCTGACGGTCGATAATGGCGGCGGCCCGATCGACATCATCGCCTTTCGCGCCTTTGAAAGCGACCTTGGCCAAGCGCTGCTGAACCATGCGGGCCAAGCTTTTCATTTTGTGGGGCGCTTGGAAATTGACGAATGGGGTGGCAGGCGCAAAGCAAAAATGCAGTTGGAAGACGCGGCCAAGGCGTGAATAACGCAGCGCGGCAGGGGGCCAGCCCCCTCGCTACGCTCACCCCCGGGATATTTTGACAATTTGGAAATTGAGCGGACATGCTCTTTTTTACGGCGCCATAAGGAACCAAGTATCAGCGCGGCGCGGGAGGAGCCGCGCCACAAGCGCAATGGTTGACGCGCCGCCATGGTAAATTCCCTTCACCCCCGTAAGCATCTCCGTCACAATCGCCAGCAAACCCACCAGAACTCAACCCCCGACACGACCCACACCCACATCCCCCACGGCACCCAACCCAACCCCCCCCCCCCCCCCC